>JAEZYO010000663.1 GCA_023419055.1 Pseudomonadota bacterium
CCCTTTTTCAGGTCACCCGAGGTCGCTCCTCACCTTACCCGTAGGGGGCTGCTCTCGATCACGCGCGGTATGTCGACGGGAGAGGTGGTGTCCCTCATCGGATACCCGCTTCGCGTCGCACCCAGCGGGCAAACGTACATCGAGCCCCTAGGCAAGGTGCGGCCCTGGCCCGCCGGCTACTGGTGGCGTTACGCGATTCCGGATCATTTCGATGGGGGCCTCTCCGTCGCGCTCTTGGTGGGCGGAAACCAAGTAAGCAGCGTGTACGTGAAGCACGATGACCTGGCCGTCTACTCGACGGAAGACGGCCAGGCTGCGCCAGGTGCTCGGAAGCTCCAGGAAGTTTTGCCCTGAGCACTCGTGATCGCGTTCAGCGCTGAATCGAGACGCCGCCGTCGGCGAGCAACGCGATGCCGGTAGTGAAGCTCGAGGCGTCGGAGGCGAGATACAGCGCCGAGCGCGCGATCTCTTCGGGCTGCGCGATGCGCTTCAGCGCGTGCAGGTTCTGGACGTAGGCGAGCGCCTCCGGAGAGCTTGCGACCACGCGCCCCATCGGCGTATCGGTGCCGCCGGGGAGCAGGGCGTTCACTCGGATCCCGCGCGCTCCGAACTCGACGGCGAGCGCCTGAGTGAGGCCGACGAGGCCCGACTTGCTGGCCGCGTAGGCGGCGAGGTTCGGGATCCCCGCCGTGTAACCCACGAACGTGGAGGTGAAGACGAGAGAGCCGCCGCCGCGCCGGAGCATCGCCGGGATTTGATACTTCGCCGCGAAGAAGGCGCTGGTCAGGTTCACGCGCAACGTCTCTTCCCAGCCTGCCGTGGGGACGTCCGGCGTCTCTGCCATCGCTCCGAGCGTGCCGGCGTTGTTGAACGCGACGTCGAGCCCGCCGAAGCGTCCGACGGCGAGCTCGACGAGGGCTTTGGAGAACGCCTCGTCCGCGACGTCTCCCGCGAGCGCCACGGCCTCACCGCGAGCGCTCGTGATTCCCTCGGCGACCGCGTCGAGCTCCGGCTGCCGGCGCGCGGCGAGGACGACCTTCGCGCCTTCGCGTGCGAAGAGCTCTGCCGTGGCTTTTCCGATTCCGGAGCTCGCTCCGGTGACGATGGCGACCTTGTTCGAAAGAAGGGACATGTTGGGCTCCTTGAGTGGAGCCCCATCGATAGCGGCCGGCGCGATCGCGAACACTCCGGTTCTTGCGCCGGAACTTCGGTCCCGGCGCGCCCCGTCACTCCACGACGATCTCGGTGCGCTTCTTGATCTGTCGCTCGAGGTGACGCTGCTGGATGTGGTCGCGACCGAGCAGCACGGGGACGAGGAGCGCGTAGGGCAAGATCACGAGCCAGTCCTTGGTCGTGACGGGGAGGATGAGCTCGCGGATGGCCTCGCGGTGGATCCCGCTGCCGTTCCAGAGCAAGTACCCGAGCAGACAGACGACCGGCACGGCGAGCTGCACCAGGCGCCAGCGCCAGCGCGCGTTCGTGAGCTCGGCGAGGTTCGCTTCTCGCTGCTCCCAGCGCGCTTCACTCCTGCGCGCGTCGAGCATGCGCACCACCGCCGGGGCGTGCGAGAGGTAGGCGCGCACGTAGCGCCTCACGGTGACGTAGCCGAAAAATCCGACCATCGAGGGCCCCAGGATGTAGAGCACCTTCTCGACCAGCAGCCGCTCTTTACCGTCGGAAAGGATGGTGATGGCGGTCAGGCTGCCGATCATGGCGCCGCCGTAGAGCCACACGGAGCGCGCGACCCGGAAGGTCGCGAGCGAGCGCAGGAAGTAGCGCGCGCGGCTGAGCACCGAGGCTTCGTCCGCGGGCTGATACGGCATGCGCAGCGCGGCCAGGAGCTCCGAGAAAGGGAACGAGAGCAGCAGCGTGGCGGAGGCGAGGCCGATCAGGAAGGTGCCCTGGAATACCAGCGTCTTCACGATCTCGACCAGGTTCACCGGCGGCGTCAAAAGCTCGTGCTTGAGGAACTCGCCGAGCGTCGAGTGCGAGGCCGCGAGCGCCCAGTCGAGCACCTCGGTCGTGACCACGGTCGCGAGCAAGATGATGATGAGGAAGAACGGCCAGACCGACTCCCAGCGCGGACGCTCGTTCAGGAGATCGTAGCGATCGATGCGGCGCGCGAAGCGAACTTCGGCCGAGAGCAAGAACAGGTAGCCGAACTGGAAGACCAGGATCACGATCAGCGCTTCCGACCACTCGCGGCGCATCTGATTCGAGATCTGCTGCACGAGCGCGCCGGATCGCGTCGCGTCGCGTGCGATCTCGGCGATCGCGAGCGTGACCAGCTCGACGATGAACACGAGCTGAAATAGCGGCGCGAGCGCGGCGCTGAACGTGCGATGGGCGAGGTAGCCCGAGGCGAAGAGCTCTTCCGTTTGGGGCGGGCTGAAGCGATCGTGCTCGCTCCGGCTCTGGCGGAAGGCTCTGGCGGCTGCCCAGAGCGGGTAACCGAGCGCGAGCACCAGCAAGAACCAACCGATCGAGTTCAAGACCGCCGGCGGCCCGAGCGTCAGCACCTTGCCGATGGACTGCCCGGTCAGGTACCAGACCAGGAACGCGAACAGGAGCACCGCGCCGACCCCGAAGGCGAGCGTGCCGAACAACGACTCGCGGCGATAGTCGCGGCCGATGCCCTCGATGTAGTTGTGCACGTGCGCGACGATCTCGGGAATGCCGATGTTGCGCTTCTCCGGATCCTTCTCGAGCAAGCGGAGCGCGAGCGCTTCGAGCGCGAGGGGCGTCGCAGAGTTGATCGCCGAGGGGCGTCGTGGGGTCTCCGTGAGCACCCGCTGTACGGTGACGTGAGGCTCGTCGTCGTCGAACGGGACCTCCCCGCACAGGATCTCGTAAAGAATGACGCCCAGCGAATAAACGTCGGTGCGATCGTCGACCGAGACCCCCTTCGCCTGCTCGGGCGACATGTACGCCGGCGTGCCGAGGACCATCCCGGTCTGCGTTTCCCACGCCTTCTTGCCGGCGCGCACGCTGGTGACGCCAGGGACGAGGGGCGACGGAGCGGGCGGAATCTCCGAGCGACGGCCGGATTCCACCGTGGGATCGACCGCGACCGGGGCTTCTTCCGTCGACGTGCTGACGCCTTCGCCGTGGGTCAGGTGGGCCACGCTGCGGGCGCCGAGCTTCGCGAGCCCCCAATCCATGACCAGCACCTCGCCGAAGTCTCCGACCATGATGTTGGCGGGCTTGAGGTCGCGGTGAATCACCCCGCGGGCATGCGCGTACTCCATGGCCTGGCAGACTTGGAGGAAGACGTCGAGCAAGCGCCGGAGACCGAATTGGGCGAGCGTGCCCGGATCGCCCTCCTTGCGCTTCTCGAGCACTGTCTCGAGCGAGCGCCCGCGCACGAGCTTCATCGAGAAGTAGGCGTGTCCCTCCGGCGAGACGCCGAGGTCGTGAACAGGGACGACGTTCGGGTGCTCGAGCTGCGCGGTGATCTGCGCTTCTTCCACGAAACGCGCCAGGAGCTCGCGCGACATCTCGTCTCGCGGTGCCTGGGCAACCTTCAACGCGAGCTCGCGCCGGAGCTTCTTGTCGTAAGTGCGGAGCACGTGGCCCATCGCACCTCGTCCGACCTCCTCGCCAATCCGCAGGCGTCCGCCCCAGAGCGGCTGTCCTGACTCCTCGCCGACGGTCGGAGGTACCGAGGGCGCTGGTCGCTTCTTGACTTCGCTCATTCGTATCCGCGTCGCGGTCGGAATCCAGTCTATCAGCCCACAGTCGGCCAGTCTCCCCGAAGGGGAGCGGCCGCAAGCGAGACCGTCGCCAGTCTCCCCGAAGGGGAGCGGCAACTCGGGCCGCCGGGCGCCGAAGCGTCAGGAGGGGAGGTGAAAGGCATACCCCCGACTTCCGCCTAGGTCGGAGAATTCGCTCTAATGAAGCGCCCAGCGGGGCTCCGGTTTCTGATTGGAAGCGCCCGTGGACTTGTGTCAGAGCTCATCGAGGAGTGAAGTCCGTGACCCATGCGGCTTTCGAGCTCGCCTCTCGAGCTCGGGAACGCGGCTCGCGCCGGCGCGGCTCAGGCGCGGTCGAGAGCCGAATAGCGGCAGCTCCTCGTCGAAGGGCGGTCGACGGTCGTCCGGATGAAGGAACCAATTCATGACTCCGAGTGATCCTGCCTACGAGTTAATCCCTGATCCCACGCACCTGGGAGACGCCGAGTACGAAGCACAGCTGGTTCGCTTTCGAGGCTGGGACCTCTGCGCCGGGCTCATCCCGAGGGAAGAGCTGAAGCTGCCCGAGCCGGTCTACTTCGAGGCCGACCTCGCGACCGTCGAGGCACTCGATTTTCCCATCAACGACGTGTGCTGGCCGATCGTTTCGAACCGTCTGCTCGCCGCGCTCCGCGAGGCAGGCGACTTCAGCCATCGTACGATCCCCGTCGTGATGGTCGAGCGCGCGGTCGCCGAAGAGGAGCGCTTCGACGAGCAGGGTCGGCCTCAGTCAGGCGTCGCCAAAGAGGGCTTCTCGGCGATTCAGATCAGCGAATTCTCCGACGCGTTCGACTGGGAGCGCTCGAGGTACGAAGAGGACGAAGAGCTGCCGGACGAGGTTTATCGGATTCAGCGCCTGGTGCTGAAGGCCGGACCGCTGCCGCCCCTATTCCGGCTGGCGGCTCGCCCCCGGCCCTTGATGGTGTCGGCGGCGGGACGCGCTGCGCTCGAGAGCGCGGGCATCCGCGGCGTTTCGTTCGTGCCGCTGAGCCAGGTGTTTTAGCCCTTTCGCCTGCGGAGCCAGGCATCGAGCGAGTACCGGCCAGGGCCGGCGAAGAACAGCGCGACCGCGGGCACGAGGAACATGAACGCGGGCTCGCGCTTGGCCCAAGGGTCGCCAGCGTGAGCGTGAAACGCCGCGACGGACATGGTGAACGCGAGCGGCACGGCGGCGGCCCGCGTGAAGAGCCCGATCGCGATGAGCAGGCCGCACACGAACTCGCCGAAGCTCGCGAGCGCCAGGCTAGCCGGAGCCCCGAGGCCGAACGGATCCGCGAACTTGATCGGCGCGGCCCCGAGCAGGCGTCCGACCTTGGGCAGCCCGTGCATGATCGCCATGGTCACGCCCGCGCCGACGCGCAGCACGAGTAGGCCGAGCGAGGTCGTCGGGTCCAGCGCGACGGGGAGGCTCTTGAAGCGGGCGAGGAGCGACATGGAGCGTGCCTTAGCACGCTCCTCCGCGCTTCGAGCGCCCTGGGTCGCTCAGACGGCGATCAGGGGCAGCACGTCGCTGGCCATCTGGAAGTAGCGCGACGACGAGTTGACGTAGTGCTTGTGGTAGGGCGGCGAGCCACCCGTTGCCACGAACGGGACACCGTAGCCTTTGTGGCCCCAGCGCTCGAACTCCTCGGGTTGAAGCCCCATGGAGCGCATCACGGTCGCGAGCCACTGATTGTAGAGCAACCCGAGGTACTGCTTGCCGCCGGCCTTCGGGTCGTGCTCCGAGTTCGCGTTGCCGTAGCGGCGGTAGTCGACGGCGCGACCGGTCTTGAAGAAGCCCGCCGCGCTCCCGAACGTGACGACCGGGACGGACGCGGAGCCGTGGGTCTCCATGCCCGACTCCTGCGTCCACACCATGAGCGAGTTGTCGAGGTAGGTGGTGCCGGGCGTCTCTTCGACGTCGAGCTTCGCCGCGAGGTCGAGGAACGCGTTGGCGAAGAAGCCCTGGTACGACCGGACCAGGATCTCCTGCTGGCTCTGCCACTTGTGCGCGACTTCGTTGTGCCAGTCGCCGTTGAAGCCGGAGAAGCTCTCGGTGCTGCCGTAGCCGAGCACGCCGATGCGGCTCGTCCCGCAAACGAAGGCCGCGGCGACCACGTCGTTGAAGAGCTGGCAGAGCGTGGCGGCCTCGACCGGATCCCGCGCCGTATGGCGGTTGGCGTCGTCCGTGGGCTCGGGCACGTCCCCGCAGGACGCCACCGTGTTGAGCTTGCGCTCGAGCTCCGCGAGGCGCGCCATGTGATCGTCCAGGCGCTGCTTGTCCGCGGCGGAGACGCGCCGGTTGCCGTTCCTGAGCGTCTTGTAGCTCTCGAGCACCGCGTCGACGATGGGCGGACGCGACGGGACGTCCGTCTCCGGCGGCACGAAGATCTTGTTGAAGAGGTCTCGCGAGCTCATCAGCCCGCGCACCTGCTCGATGGTGCCCGACTGCGCGACGGGGTCGGAGTAACCCCAAGAGACCGGGCGCTCCGACATGATCATCGCGCGCTCTCGGATGGTCGAGAGGTCGGGGTAGAAGGAGCTCGACCAGGCGAGCACCTGATCGATGGTGGGGCGCGGATCGTCCTGCACCGCGACGCCGTCCTCGCCGTTGCCGTCGTTGCGCGCGTAGTTGCCGAGGTGGATGCCCGTGGAGTGCGCGATGTAGAACGGCACGTCGAGCCCGTAGAGCACGTTCATCTTGGCGAGCAGGGACTCACTGAAGCGATCCTGCGGGCCGCGCAAGACCGCCGAGACGACGCGATCGTCACCCTCGACGGAGCCCTGCAGCGCGCCGTGCTTGATGGTGTGATCCGAGAACAGCTCCTCGCTGTCGGTGAAGGTCGACTCGGACGGGAAGAAGCTGCTCTCGAAGCAGCCGCCGTGGTCGGTCGTGACCCAGAACAGGCGCGGCCGCGTGGTGAGGACCGGGTCCGCGCCGTAGGCAGTCTTCGTCAGGAGCGAGGGCAAGACGGGCAGGGCGAGCGTCATGCCGCCGAGCCCCACCAGGACCTGTCGCCGCGAAACGTCGATGATGCGTTTGCTCATGGATTCACTCGAAGGAACGAACTCGGAAGGCCTTGCCGGTTGCGGTGACGCGCAGGAGATCGCGCAGGGAGCCGCTCTCGAGCGCCACGCGCAGCTCTTCGAGCGCGCAAGCGTCGAGGTTCGCGTCCTCCCAGCGCGCGAAGGTGTAGCGGAAGTAGTTGCGAGCGAGGCACGCCTCGACCTTGCCGCTCTCGGCGATCAAGCTCATGAGCTCGCCCGGGGTGCCGACCGCGGTCTCGTCGTCGAGCGTGACGCGAGGCACGACGTTGGTGTCGACCGGCCTCGAGCCGAGCGAGTTGCCCTCGCCGTCGAAGAGCTGCTGCTCGGTGCGGAAGCGGCCGAGGGCGTCGAAGTTCTCGGTCGCGAACCCGAGCGGGTTGATCGCGCTCATGTGACAGCCTGCGCAGACGCTGCCGGCGCCCTCGGTGAGCTCCTCGACCACCTCGCGCGTGGTCATGTCCGGCCTGAGCTCGGGGGGCTTCGCGTTGGCGCCCGCGGGCGGTGGGGGAATCTCGTCGCAGAGCAGGTGCCTGCGGATGAAGACGCCCTTCATGATCGGGCGGGTGTTGGCGGAGCCGGTCGTGAGGAACAACGCGCGCGTGAGGAGTCCAGGGCGTTGACCCGCGGGAAGATCCGGGGGCGCGGACACGCCGTCCCAGGGCGCAACGCCGTAGATGGTCGCCAGATCTTGTCCTTTGGCGAAGCTCTTCTCCGTGGTGAAGAGCGCCGCGAGCGGCGAGGGCTCGTTCCACGTGTAGTAGTCGAACAGGCCGACCACGTCCTCGATCATGCTCTGCCGCAGCGTGGCGCCGGGCATGTCGGCGCCGGCGAACGCCTGGTAGAGCGGATCGTTCGCCTTCATGTCGAGCAGCGGAAGGTCTTCGACCTTCATCCAATCCTCGTAGAACTCGTCGAGCGCGGCCCTGGCGCGCGGATCGTCGATCATCCGCAGCACCTGCGCTTCGTAGGTGGACGGCTCGAGCAGGCTGCCGTCAGCCGCGCGCGCGTAGAGCTCGTCGTCGGGCGACGTCTGCCAGAGCTGGTACGCGAGCCGCGACGCGAGCTCGTGCGGGCTCAGCTGGAAGACGCCGGCCTGGCCCTCGACGGGCTGGTCGCCGTGCTCGACGAAGTAGAGGAACTCGGGCGAGTTCATCATCACCGCGATCACGTCGGCGTACGCCTCGGGGTTCGAGATCGTGTCCGAACCGTAGACGCCGCGGTAGAAGGTGACGTCTTCGCTCGTGATGGGCCGGCGCAAGGCTCGCTCGCCGAAGCGAGAGATGAAGTCGTCGAGGCAGGCGTCGTCGTTCTCGGTGTCCTCGTCCGTCGCGCACTCGCCGACGACCGAGCCCAGGCGCTCGGCGGTCGTGAGCGCCTTGCCGAGCTTCACCCCGAGGGCATAGATCGCGTCGACGTGGAGCTGCTGCATGCTCTGATCGAGCCGGCGGTAGCTGCCGTGAATGTCCTGAGGCACGGGCTCGCGCCGATCCTTCGGGAGCGCGTCGAACGAAGAGGCGATCTCGGTGAGCACGGACTCCGCGACGTCGGCAGCGCGCGCGGTCAGGAGATCCCGCACGGTGTTCTTGAGCTGCCCCATCGTGAGTCGGCGGAGCTCGTCAGCGGGCGGCCGTGCGTTCGGATCGCATTGGAACTCGATCGTTTCTTCGATCGAGCCCGAGGCGCCGCTGCCGTTGCTGCCGCTGCCGTTGCCGTTGCCGGCGCCGGGGTGGGAGGAGGACGTACCGGAGGCGCTGAAGTCGCCTATTTGGCCGGTACAGGCGAGGAGCAGCGAGCCTGTGAGGCTCAGGACTCCGAATCGCGACGAAAGCGCGAGCGAGCGGCTTCTTGCCATGCCGGGCGTATGAACCACGGCTGCGCCCCGGTGGGTCAGCTTTTAATGGCGCGCAAAAATCAGAATTCCAACAGAAATACCGCGACTTCCCGCGTTGACCCGATCTGGGCTTCAAGTTCTACTGACGGCGGCAATACGTCGCGGCAGGCTGTTATTTTGCAGTGCTGCTTTCGAGATGAAGCGCGCTTTGTTTCATCCGATCGCATCATCCAAGAGAGTAGCGAGACGACTCGTCGCTCGCTTGCTGGTCCAGTCGAAGTCGCGAGCGACGCCCTCGCTGCGGTCCGCGAGCTTGCTCGTCACGAAGTCGGCCATGGGTTCGATCGCATCGTGAGGAAAGACGGTTGCCGCGCCGAGGCGCGCGGCGAGCTCCTCGAGCTCGGGGTTCTCGCTCACGACCAGGAGCGGTCGCTTCGAGAGCGCGTAGTCGTACACCTTGGCGGGGATGCGCTGCCGATCGCGGTGCGAGAGCACGACCAGGAGATCGGCTCGTTCGAGGCGCGTCGGGACGTCGAGGTAAGACACCGGGGGCTCGAGCTCGAGCCATTCGCCGAGGCCGAGCTCCGCCGCGCGATGCACGAACTCCGCCGGCGCCTTGCCCATTATCACGAGCGCGAGCCGCTCTGCGGTCACGCCGCGGCGCTTGAGCTCGGAGAGTAAGTCCAGCAACACGTCGCCTTCGACGAAGCGCCGCAACGTCCCGGCGAAGAGCAAGGTAAAGCGGCGCCGAGGCTCGTTGGGCTCCGAGGGCGGCACGGTGAGCGTGGGATCGGCGTGATTCGGAATGCAGACGAAGCGCTCGGCGGGGAGGTCCCGATAGTGCTCCGCGTAGTCGCGTCGAGCGCGCTCCGTGTTCAAGATCACGCGCTCGGAGGCTCCGACGGCGAAGCGCTCCAGCTGGTCCACGCTCGCCTCGACCCAGCGCTTGCGGAGCGGGCGACGCAGTGAGCAGAGCGCCCAGGGATCTCGAAAGTCGAGCAGCAGCGGAACGCCCTTGCGGCGCGCGAGCAAGGCGCCGGCGACCGCCGCCGCGAAGGGGTCGGCGTTGACGACGATCGCGCGGCAATCGTACTGGTCGAGCACACGCTCCGCGGCCGCGAGCGCGTGCGGGATGTCGAGCGCTTGGGGCCCGAGCGGTACGAGATCGGGGCGCTCGAAAAAGGAGCGCAGGCGCGAGCCGTCACCGAACGGCCGTCGTGACGACGACCCGGCGTGACCAGTACCAATCGCTGGGGTGACGAGTCTGCGCCGAGTAGAGCGACCGTAGTCGCGGACGACGACGACGTCCCGGGGGACGGCCGCCGCGAGGCGTGCGTCTGCCGGGGCGCTCGGAGCGTCGGCGAGCACGATGGGGCGATAGCCGTGCGCCGGGAGGTGGCGGACGAACTTGAGCGGGCGCAACGCGCCGACCCGGCTGTCGGGTGGAAAGTAGGGTGAGATGTACAGAAAAGGACGCATCCCCGTAGCCGCATCGAGCAAAGCATGAAGCGTGCGAGGCGTCGTCGTGAAGCTTCGCGACCCGATTTTCGGCCAGGTGCGCCGCGCGCGTGCGCCCTTCGCACAGGGTGTCGTCGGGCGGCTACACCGCGCTGTGGTGGAGGCGCGCCAGTCGCTCCGAGTAGAGCGCGAACAGCGCCGCGAAGTGGTCGTCCATGGAAGGTAGCGTGTCCGCACGGTTACGAGCTGCTTTCGAGAGCACGTCACGCGGCCGATCGAGCAAGCGCTCGATCGCGAGCGCGATTTCACGAGGATCTGCTTCGGCCGCGTAGCTCTCCGAGCACTCCGGGCTCCCGAGCGCCCGAGCGCCCGCGACGTCGGGCACGACGAGCGGCGTGCCGGAGGCGAGCGCCTCGGCGAGGACGAAGCCGTACGTCTCGCTCACCGAGCCGTGCACCAGGCCGTCGACCGAAGCCAAAATGCGCGCGTATTCAGCGCGATCCTTGCTGAAGCCGAGCCAGTGAAAGCTCGGCAGGCGCGCGCCCAGGCGAGCCAATCGCTCGCGTTCGGGCCCGTCTCCGAGCAAGAGGAGCCCGAGCGGGCGACGCGCGGCGACGCGTAGCATCGCCTCGATCAAGCGTGCTTGACGTTTGTCTACCGCCAGGCGCCCGGCCACGAGCAGGAGCCGCGCGCGAGGATCGTCGGCGAGTGTTCCGAGGAGCCTCCGCCGTAAGGCGTCGTCGCGTCGATCGGGACCGAAGTCTCCGTGAGTAATCCCGAAGGGCGCCGTTTCGACGCGTTGGCAGCCTCTTTGCTTGAGGCTCTCTTCGAGCCAATGCGCCGCCACCACCGTCACGTCGAACTGCCGACAAACCGCGCGCATGTACGCCCACGCGGGTGCCACGAGAGTTTCACGAAAACGCCGCGGAAACCAGCGCGAAGCCAGCGGTTCGATGTAGGAACCAATGGGGTCCGAGTGGTACACGTAGGCTCGCAGCGCGGAGTTCCTCGCGCTCTTTGCGACCCAGACCGGCAGGAACGGGCTCGACACTTGCAACACGTCCGGATTGGTCGCTCGAATCAAATGGCGCATACGTCGAACCCCGATCGGTGCATGGTACGTAGGGTCGTAAGGCATGCGCGGCGCCGCGTAGCGGATCACCTTTCCGGCGCTCCCGATCGAGGTCTCTTCGTCGCGCGGCCCGGGCGCCACCACCGTCACCTCGTGGCCGTGCCGCTCGGCGGCTCGCACCAGCTTGTCGAGGTACGAGCGAACGCCGCCGCCACGCTCTGAGTAGAACTCTGCGAGATCGAGAATCTTCATGGCAAGCTCAACCTTCGATACTCACACTTTCGCGAGCCCTGCAAAGGCGCAGAGTCGGGACTGGCCGCGCCGCATCGCGATCATGAACGACTACGTACGCATACCGTATGCCAACGGCTCGTCGTTCGCCTCGCAGCTCCTCTATCGAGAGTTCCAGAGGCGCGGGCACGAGGTGCTCGTGGTGGGGCCGCGGGACCCTGCGGCGGAGCCGGAGGAGTTGCCGCGCAGTCACGTGGCGCTGCCGAGCTTGCCGCTCAGGAAT
Organism: Pseudomonadota bacterium; assembly: GCA_023419055.1. The sequence continues at coordinate 11,634 of JAEZYO010000663.1, forward strand.
CACCCCGGGGTAAGGCTCGCCCTGCCGTCGCGCACCTCCTTCGAGGAGCTCGCGCGCAACCCACCCGACGTGATCCTGGCGCAGACGAGCTCCGCGATGCTGGAGCTCGGCCTGTGGCTCAGGCGGCGCCTGCGCGTCCCGTTCCTGTGCGTGAACACGCTGCACCTGCCGAGCGCCTACAACGTGCTCTTGCCCGATCCGCTGCTCGACAGCCCCTTGGTGCAGACGGTGTTCCAGAGCCGCGTGATGCCGTGGGTCGAGCGCCAGTGCGCGGCGATCTACAACCAGAGCGACGGCCTGGTCGTGCTCTCGGCGGGGCTCGCCGACTACTGGCGCGAGCGTGGAGTGGAGGTTCCGCTTTCGGTGATCCCGCGCTGCGTCGAACCGCGCCTCTTCGACGTGAGAAGCGCTCGCGATCCCTTCCCGAGCCGCGCGCTTCGCGGGCGCCGCCTGCTCGTCGTGTGCCGGCACACGCGGGAGAAGAACCTCGATCGCCTGCTCTCCATCTTCGCCAAGTTCATCGCGCCTGCCGTGCCCGACGCCACGCTGACCCTGGTGGGTGACGGCCCCGATCACGACGCGTTTCGCGCTCGCGCCAGAGAGCTCGGCGTCGCCGAGCGCACCTTCTTCCCCGGCGAGCAATCGCTCGAAGACGTGTCGGCGTGGTACCAGCACGCGGACGTGTTCGTGTACACGTCGCTGTCGGAGACGTATGGCCAGGTCGTGAGCGAGGCGCTCTTCAGCGGCCTGCCTTGCGTCGCCTTCGCGGACGGCATGGGCGTGTCGCAGCAGATCGACCCCGGGAGAAATGGCCTTTTGGTGCCGCCTCATCCCGACGAGGCCGCGGCCGATTGGCGCTTCGCGAGCGAGGTCGCCGGCCTGCTCCGCGACCCACAACGCCGCCGTGCGCTGGGTGCCGCCGCTCGTCGCTCCACGCAGGGGCGCGCCGATCTCGAAGGCTCCATCCAGAGCTACTACGCGGCGTTCGAACGCGCGCGCCGCCACCTGGGCGCGTCGCGCCCCTCCGAAGGAAGTGGGGTAGCGGGCCTCGCGCGCTGGACGGCGATCCACGTGGCGACGGCCGCGCTCGGCACGATCAGGAAGCCGGCGGTCGTGAACCGCAACGGACGCCGACCGCCGAGTTGGGATCTCGTCGCGCCGTGATCCCGAAGGTCGCGCACTTCGTCTGGCTCACGCCGGAGTTCCCTTGGGTCAACGCGCTCGCGCTCGAGAGCGCTGCGCTGCACGGCGGCTTCGAGCGCCTGGTGCTGCACCACTCTCGGGAGTTCGACCCCGAGCGCCACCGCGCCGAGCTCGCGCGCGTGCCGGGGCTCGAGCTCCGCGAGCTCGACGTCGCCGCCTTGTGCTCGAGCCTCGTCCCGGAGCAACGGGCTCCGCTGCTCTCGCTCTACCGGCGCCTGTCGCGACCGGCTGCGCGGAGCAACGTCCTCCGCGTGCTCCTGCTGGCGAGCGAGGGCGGCGTCTACCTCGACATGGACACCGTGACGGTGCGGAGCCTCGCGCCGCTCTGCGAGCGAGCGGGCGTGTTCTGCGGCGTGGAGCGGATCGCGTTCCCCGGCGAGATCGTGAACGCGCGCCGGCCGTTCTCGTACGCGCTCGGGATAGTTCGAAGCGGCGTGCGAGGAGTGCTCGCGCGGACTCCGCACGGATACTCCGCCTTCCGCGCCATCGAACGCTTCTACCCGCTGTCCGTCAACAACGCCGTGCTCGGCGCTCGCTCCGGTCACCCCTTCGTGACGGGCCTCGTCGCGCGCATGCTCTCGCTCCCGCAGGAGCGCGCGCTCCGGCGCTTCGCGCTCGGGACGCACCTGCTGCAGGCTGCGCTTCGAGACTACGGCGCGGACGACCTCGAGGTCCTCGGACCTGCCGCCTTCTACCCGCTCGGCCCCGAAATCAGCCAGCACTGGTTCCGCCTCTCTTCTCGGGCGGAGCTCTCGCAGGTGCTCTCGGACGAGACCCGCGTCGTCCATTGGTACGCGTCCCTCCGGACGCGCGCACAGCAGCGAGAGCTGACGCGCGAGAGGGCCCGCGAGCTCGCGCCGCGGCAGCTCTTCTCCGCGCTCGCCGTTCGCTACGGGGCTTGAGCCTCGCGAGCGCGGCACGACCTCCCCGAGCGCCTGCCGCCTGACCCGTTGTGATCGTCGCCACGCGCTTCGGTTGGAACTGCAAAGCAAAGTCACAAAATAAAGCCTCGCCCAGTTCCGTTTTGCCCTTGCGGTGGACGAGCTAACGGACTGGGCGAGGGGGTCGGCGGCGGACGAGAGGCGCCGTTATGCGGTATTGGGGTCCTGCGACGATCTCTCCCTATCCTCCGCCGAGTGCTCTGTTTCTCGGCTTCGGGTCAGTTGCCCCGGGGCCGTGCGCCGGGGGCCTTGCGTTGAGGCGGGGTCCCCTGCGGGTTCATGTCGCCGCCGGGCGGGGTGGTCCGCTCGTTCGGCATGTTCGGGTTCTGCGGGTTGGTTCCGCGCTGCATGTCCGGGCTTTGCGGCGTCGAGCCCTGCGGCCTCGTCGAACCCGGCGTCTGCTGGTTCGGCGGGCGCTCCATCACGATCTCGACGCGGCGGTTGTTGGCTCGGCCCTCCGGCGAGTTGTTGTCGGCGATGGGGTTCGACTCGCCCTTGCCCTCGGTCCTGATGCGATCCGCGGGGACGCCCTGGCTCACCAGGTAGTCCTTGACCGACTCGGCGCGCCGCTCGGAAAGTCGCTGGTTCATGTCCTCGGCGCCGCGCGAGTCCGTGTGACCCTCGATGACGATCTTGCGATCGTCGCCGCTCGCCGCAAGGACGGACGCGACGTCGGCGAGCTTCTCGCGCGCGGCGGGCAAGAGCGTGTCCTTGCCGGTCAAGAACAGCACCTGACCCGAGAGGGTGATGACGGTGCCGCGGGGCTCTTCCTTGACCTCCGCGGAGCGCTCGAGGCTCTCCATGGCGCGCTGGGCGCGGAGCTCCGCGTCGCGGCGCGCACCTCGCTCCATCTCGAGCTGGGCGTTCGCGGCCTGGAGCTCGGAGTCGGTCATTCGCCGAGAAGCGAGCTCGCGCTCCTGCTTCGTGCGAATTTCCTCCTGGAGGGTGAGATAGCGCTGGTCGGCCATCTCCTTGTCGCGCTTGGCCATCGCCAGGTCACCCTGGACCATGGCTTCTTCGGAGCGCCGGGTCGCGATGTACGCGAAGCTGCGCTCGACGTCCGAGCCCGGCTCGTCCTCGTGAGCTCGCTCGGCGACGTCCAGGGCTTGCTTCGCCTCGAGCACGCTCGAGGGCGAGTACTGAGCCGCGGGGCTCACTCGGGCCTTGTTGTAGGTGTCACGAGCGGTCTTGAGCTCTTTGCTGGGGGCGGAAGCCCCGCAAGCGATCAGGCCTGCGCAAGCAGCTACGACCGCGATGGTTGAAGCTCGCATGACGGCGCCTCCTCGACCGAGCACCACGCGCGTGGTCACTCGGCCTCCTTTCGTAGATTTTCCACTCGGGTCGCCGCCTGCCGCGCATCTTCACGCGCCTGATTGGTGCGCGCGAGCGCGAGCGCCAGGTCGGCGTCCGCCTGTGCTTGGTTCAAATACAGAACTGCGTCTTCGTTGTCGCCCTCGTTCATCAGGCGTTCCGCCTTGTAGAGCTGGTCCTCGGCCATCTTCAAATGCAGGGCCGAGCGAGGCGTCTTGTCGGCGCCCGATTCCTCCGCCGCCGAGATCGCCGAGCGGGTGTTGGCGAGCTTTCCGGCGGGCACCTGAGACTGGCTGCACGCCACCCCCAACAGGGCGACAGCGACACCTAGAAGCGCTGAGTGGCTCATGGTTCGTACTCCCATTGTGGCTGCGCTTGGACGGTGCAACAGTCAGGCCAGAGAGGGACCAACGAATGCTCGAGTCGATGCGCGCCGCGAGTTCGCCTGCGACGAAGCCCCCGTCGTGGCAGTCTGTCTCTGCCGAGGCAATCGGCCCCCGAGGGGCGGAGCGGTGGGCGCGAGCTCTACTCCTAGGGCTGTCTTTTGCGGCGCTTTCCGGCTGCGCTTCGGCGCCGCCGATGCTTCCGCAGGGGGCCACGAACGCGCTCGTGGGTGAGGCGCTGCCTGCGTTTCGCGGCTCGACGTTGAGCGGCGCCGAGCTCGACAGCGCCGAGCTTCGTGGCAAGCCGGTCGTGGTCAAGTTCTTCGCGGAGTACTGCGTGCCCTGCCAGCGCACGTTGCCCGCCGCCGAGCGGTTGCACCGGGCTCGACCCGACGTGGCATTCGTAGGCGTGTCGGAAGACGACCGAGCCGCGACCGCGGGGGAGATCGTGGCCAGGTACGGCCTCTCGTTTCCAGTCCTGCACGACGCGAGCAAAGAGCTGATGCAAAGCTTTCGCATCCGTGAGCTTCCCGCCACGTTCGTCGTCGATCGCCACGGCGTGGTGCGCTGGGTGGCGGGCCCTCTGCAAAGCGAGCGCGATCTCGACGAGGCACTGCGCCTCGTGGCGGAGTGAACTCGAGCGACTTCGAGGGGTGAAGCTCAGCGTGCTCGCTCGAGGTACCGGTACGTGCCGCCCACGCTACCGTGAACCCGATACGGGACGAGGAGCTCGAGCCAAGCGGGGACGAGCGGACCCACCTCGCGCATGCGGTACCCCGGCAAGTGGCCGTCGAAGATCCGCGCAAAGTACTCGCGCGCGTCCGAGTCGGCCTGCGCGCGCGCTCGTTCGCGCGACGTCATTCGCCCCTCGCGAGCCGGGGGGCGCCCGACGAAGCGCTCCGCAAAATAGTCCGCCACGACGACGACGTCCGGGGCGCGCTTCAGCGCCATGCCGTACGGCGCCTGGAGCTCCGTTACCCCGTGGATCGGGTTTCGACGGTGTGGTGAGCTCAGCGGGTCGACTCGGGTGACGATAGGACCGGACAGGCGATCGAAGCGAGGCTGGTACACGGTGAGGCCATAGGTCTCGACGCGCGTCCCGGGAGCCTCGTCCTCGAGCAACGCCTCGACCCGCTGGCGCGCGTCCAGAAACCCGACAGCGGCGAGTGCGGCCACTCTGAGGCCGTTCCACGCGAAGAGCGCGGCGAGCGCGTACGAGAGCGCGCTCCGAACGCCTCGCGGCGCGCGGAGCGTGAGGAGCCGGGCGGCGCCGGAGCCGGCGTAGATCGAGAGCGCGGCGTAGGTGGGCAGCATGAAGCGGTGTTGGGCTCTGCCCACGACGAGAGCGAAGAAGACGAGGTGACTCACGCCGTACACGAGCGGCAGTAAGGCGAGTCCGACGTTCGTTCTGGCGCGCAGGCTCCTCACGACGGCGGTGACGACGCCGAGTAAGGCGAGCGCGAGGAGCGGCGTGCTCCACGCGTGCGCGCCGTGCGCGTGCCACAGGTCCTCGAGGTTCGCAGCGCGGCCTGCGAGCGTCGGCTCGTATTGGCGGTAGTCCTCGCGGTTGGGACCGCGGAGGAGCGCGACGCGCGCGAGGAAGCCGGTGGGGTTCACGAGCGCGCCGCTCAGCACCCCGTAGCCGAGGACGGCGCCGAGCGCCGCCCAGCCCAGGCCGAGCGCGCGGACGCGGCGCTCGCTCGCGCGAGCTCGCAGCGCGAAGAACGCGAGATAGCCCGGCGCGGTGAGGACGAACCCGGCGTACGCTTGATCTTTCGTCGCGACCGCGGCGGCGACCAGCGCGCCGAAGAGGAGGTAGTTTCGCCGCGTCGGGCTCTCGCCGCAGTCGAGCAGGCGGTCGAGCGCCAAGAACGACCAGAACAAGTAGGGCCCGTCCAGGTTGCTCGTGCGCGCGTAGTACGAGAAGCTCGCCATCACCGCGAGCGAGAGGGCGGCGAGGCGACCCGCGAGCTCGGAGTGCGTGCGCCGCGCGATGCGGGCGGCGGTGCTCAACGTGAGCGCGGACATCGCGATGGAGATCAGCTTGGCGACGAGCGACACGGCGGTCATGCACGGCACCGACAGCACCCGCTCCTGAATCGCCGAGGCCGAAAAGTCGCTGTCCGAGAGCACGGCGACGAGCAGCGCGGGCAGCGAGCCCAACCCCACCCACAGGTAGTGGAGCAACGGGTATCGATGCGCGGCGCCGGGCTTCAAGTTGTTCGAGAGCCCGCCGAAGAGATCGCGCGGAGCGATGCCGTCGTTCTCCCAGCCGAAGCTAGAGGGCAGATCCCACAGCGACGCCACGAAGGCGAAGAGGCAGAACGCGAGCGTGATGCGGGCGACCACGCGATCCTCGACGAGGCGCCCGCGCGCGCTCCGGAGCACTCGTCGAAGCTGCATCGGCACGCTGCCCTAAAGCGTCTTCGACACCGCCGCAATCGTCTCGCGCAGGAAGCGATGCGCCGGGTCGAGCTCCAGCTGCTCGTGCCAGACCATCCCCAAGCGTCCGCGCGGGAGCGCGATCGGCGGCTCGAGCAGCCGGAGACCGAGCGGCTTCGCGAACGGCTCCGCGACGCGGCGGCTCAGGGCGGCGATCAAGTCGGTGCGAGCGATCAGCATGGGGACCATCAAGAAATGGGATACGCGCGTGACGACGCGGCGCTTCTGCCCCTTCCGCGCAAGAGCCCGATCGACCGAGCCGGGGCTGTCGCTGCGCTGGGAAACGAGCACGTGCCCGAGCTCGAGGTATCGCTCCAGGGTGAGCTTGCGCCCGACGCGCGGGTGGTCGCGCCGGACCAGGCACACGTAGTCGTCTTCCATCAAGATTTGCTGTCGGTGCTGTGGGGGGACCTCGTCGTAGAAGCCGAGCATGAGCTGGACTTCGTTGCGCGCGAGCCCCTCCGGTACGCTGTGCAAGCCCCAGGGGCGCACCTCGAGAGAAAGGCCCGGCGCGCGCTGAGCGAGCGCGTTCAGGAGCGGGGGCATCAGGACGAACTCGATGTAGTCGCTCGCCGCGAGCACGAAGGTGCGCTCGTCCTTCGCCGGATCGAAGCGCCGAGGCTCGAGCGCGGCCTCGAGCGAAGACAGGCCGCGCCGGATCGCGGGCCCGAGCTCGAGCGCGCGTGGAGTGGGAGCGAGCCCGTGTCGCTGCCTTCGGAACAGGGGATCGTCGAAGAGCCCGCGCAGCTGGGCGAGGCTGTTGCTCATCGCCGGCTGGGTCACGCCGACGCGCGCCGCCGCTCGCGTCACGCTGCGCTCCTCGAGCAGGGCGTCGAACGCGACGAGCAGGTTGAGGTTGATCGAGTGGATATTCACCCGATCAATATCTCACGGCTCTTGGTATTAGCTCGCCCTGGACTGCACGTACGCCCGAAATCCGCCGAAATGCGTGATCTCCGGGCTCCCGTCGAGCGCGTGCGGTTCGCACGAGAACCCCTTCACGCGCAGGCCGTCCTCGAGCGCTATCGTCCCGATGGTCATGGGCGCGGGGACGTTCGCGACGAAGCTCCCGAAAGCCTCGCGATCGAGCGCCCAGACCTCGATTTCGATTCCAGGACCCGAGAACCCGGGCCGGTGCACGAGCCCGGGCTTGGGCGGCACCGTGCCCGCGAGCGCGAAGAGCTGGTACTCGGCGCTGGTCTTCGCCGTCCGCACCAGAGTCGCGCCGCGGCTCGTGAGCTCGTGATTGAGCGGCATGCCGGACAGGTGCGCGCCGGCGACGGCGAGCAGCACGAGGTCGGGCGGGGCGCCGCCGCTTCCGAGCGCTGGCGGAGCGAAAGCTTGGTCGTGGGTGGCGCCGATGGAAAGCGCCGTTTTCTGCTGGAAGGCTTGCGCCACGTCGGCGAGGCGCGCATCGGCGAACGCGGGCCCCATGAGCGTGACGCCGAACGGTAGACCTTCTGCCGTGAACCCCGCCGGCACGGCGAGCGCCGAAAGATCGAGGAGGTTCACGAAGTTCGTGTAGCGACCGAGATTCGAGTTGAGCTTGACCGGCTCTGAGAGGACCTCGTCCACGGTGTAGATCGTGCCCGTGGTCGGGAAGAGCAACACGTCGCACTGCGAGAACAGGTTCTCGGCGTGGCGGCGGTACTCGGCGAGCCGGTACTCGCCCCTGAAGAGCTCGTAGGCGCTCGGACGCTTGCCCGCCAAGATGATGTCGCGCACCACCGGGTGCGCCTCTTCGGCGTGCTCCTCGATGAACTCGCCGACGGCGGCGAAGCGCTCCGCGACCCAGGGGCCGCCGTAGAGCAGCGCACCGGCGGCCACGAGCGGCTCGACGTCGACCATGACGGGCCGGCCCCCGAGCGCTTCGAGATCGCGCCGCGCGATTTCGAACAGTCGCGCGTACTCGGTGTTGCCGAAGAACTCGAGCGAGCTCGGCACGCCGAAGCGAAATGACGTGCCCGCCGAGACGCTGCGATGCAAGGCGCGGCCCGGCGCTCGCCGGCTGAGCGCGTGCTCCGGGTCGTAGCCCGCCATGACCTCGAGCACCTGCCAGGCATCCGCGACCGTGCCCGCGAACACGGAGGCGCAGTCGAGGCCGCGGCAAGCGGGCACGAGGCCCCGAGTGCTCACGAGCCCGCGCGTGGGCTTGATGCCGACGATGTTGTTGAACCCGGCCGGCACCCGCCCCGAGCCCGCGGTGTCGGTGCCGAGGGCGAAGCTCACGAGGGCGTTCGCCACCACGACGGCCGACCCCGAGCTCGAGCCGCCCGACACATAGCGTGAGTCGATGGCGGAGCGGCAGATCCCGTACGGCGTGCGCGTGCCGACGAGCCCGGTCGCGAACTGGTCCAGGTTGGTCTTGCCGATCAGAATCGCGCCCTTTTCGAGCAAGCGCGCCACGGCGGGGGCGGTCTCTTGCGCGTCGTATGCAAACGCCGGGCAAGCGGCCGTCGTTGGCATCCCCGCCACGTCGAAGTTGTCCTTGACGGCGAAAGGGATGCCGAAGAGGGGAAGGTCGGCCCCTGCCGCGCGCCGCTTTTCGAGCTCCGACAAATCGGCGAGCGCCTGCTCGAGCGTCCGGAGTGCGATGAACGCAGGGCTCGCCCCGAAGCTCGCGATGCGCGAGAAGACGGCCTCGAGCACGGTTCGAGGCTCGAGCTCCCCGGTCTCGTACGCCGCCCGGAGCCGCGCCACCTGCAGACTGCCCACGCTGTCGTTCTTCATGCTCTTTCCATCAAGGTCGTTCGGGACGGAGGGCGAACAGCGCCTGACCCGGCGCGACCGCTTGGCCCTCCGCGGCCAACACCTCGAGCACCGTTCCGTCGATCGGCGACTCGATGGCAATTTCCATTTTCATCGACTCGAGCACCACCAGCACGTCTCCACGGCGCACGTTCTTGCCCTTCTCGGCGCGCACCTTCCACACGCTGCCGTGGACGTGGCTCTCCGCGAGCTCCGCGCCGGTGAAGCGCGTGGCCGTGGTGGCCGCGGTGTCGGCCGCGGCCTCGCTCGTGAACCCGAGCTGTCCGCTCTCCACCCAGCGCTGCCGCTCGGCGTCGAAGGCGGCCTGCTGGGTGGTCTTGAATGCGGCGATGCTGTCCTTCTCCCGCTCGAGGAAGCGGCGGTAGTCGGCGAAGCTGAAGCGCTCTTCAGTGATGTCGAGCTCGACGCGACCGTGCAGGAAGCCCTCGCGCATCTCGAGCAGCTCGTCGGCCCCTACGGGATAGAACCGGATCTGGTCGAAGAAGCGCAGGAGCCAGGGCTTGCCCGGGTGAAAATCGCGCGTCTGCCGGTAGCGGTTGTAAACCTGGAGCGTGCGGCCGACGAACTGGTACCCGCCCGGACCTTCCATGCCGTAGATGCACATGTAGGCGCCGCCGATGCCGACCGCGTTCTCCGGCGTCCAGGTGCGCGCCGGGTTGTACTTGGTGGTCACCAGGCGCTGGCGAGGATCGACCGGCGTCGCGACGGGGGCGCCCAGGTACACGTCGCCCAGGCCGAGCACCAGGTAGCTCGCGCCGAAGACTGTCTTCTTCACGTCCTCGATGCTCTCGAGCCCGTTGATGCGGCGGATGAACTCGAGGTTGCTGGGCGTCCAGGGCGCGTCCTTGCGCACGCCCTGCATGTACTTCTCGATCGCGAGCTGGGTCGCCGGATCGTCCCACGAGAGCGGTAGATGCACGACGCGCGTCGGGACGACCAGATCGTCGATGCACGGCAGGTCGGCCTCGGCGTTCCCGAGCAGGTCCAAGAGCTTTGCTAGCGGCAGGCGCTTGCTGTCGTAATGGACCTGGAGCGAGCGGATGCCCGGGGTCAGGTCGATGATGCCGCGGCGCCGCTCCGGCTCCAGGCGCTCCATCAGCGCGTGCACGCGGAACCTGAGCGAGAGGTCGAGCGCCATCGGGCCGTACTCGACGAGCAGGTACTCGTCACCCGAGGGCCGATAGACCACGCGAGGGCGTTCCTCCGTGCTCGGGAGCTCCCGCAGCACCGCGCTCGTGGTCGCGACGGTAGCGAGGCTCGGCGCGAGGCTCGGCGGGCGGCGTGTCTCCACGAGCTCTCTCTGTCGCTGCTCGAGCGCTCTGGCCTGGTCGAAATCGATCGGGACGAAGCGCACGCGCGCGCCCGGCTTCAGCTGACCCATCTTCCAGCGCTCTGCCGCCACCACCGTGGCGGGGCAGACGAAGCCGCCGAGGCTCGGGCCGTCGGGGCCGAGGATGATCGGCATGTCGCCCGTGAAATCGACCGTGCCGACCGCGTACGCGTTGTCGTGCAGGTTGGACGGGTGAAGGCCCGCCTCACCGCCGTCCGGGCGCGCCCACTCGGGCTTGGGACCGATCAGTCGGATGCCGGTCGGCGCCGAGTTGTAGTGCACCTCCCAGGCGGTCGAGAAGAAGGTCTCGATGTCCTTCGGCGTGAAGAAGTCGGGCGCGCCGTGCGGGCCGTAGATGACGCCGATCTCCCACTCGTTGGAGCTCAAAGGATAGAGCTCGGGGGCGAGCGCCGAAGGCTCGGCGTCGACCGAGCCTTCGCGCGCGACGTGCAGGATGTCGCCCTTGCGCAGCGCGCGGCCGCCGTGTCCGCCGAACTTGCCGAGCGTGAAGGTGGAGCGGCTGCCGAGGTACTCGGGCACGTCGAAGCCGTGCCGAACGGCCAGGTAGGCGCGGCACCCGGCGCCGGAGATGCTGCCGAGCGCGAGCGTCTGCCCGGCCTTGACGACGACAGGCACGAAGTACGGCACGCTCGCGCCGTCCAGCTTGGCCTCGAGGCGCGCTCCGGAGAGCGCGACCACGGCGTCCGTCGCGAACAGGAGCTTCGGCCCGGAGACCGTGATTTCGAGCGCGGGCGCGCCGGGCTCGTTGCCGACCACGCGGTTCGCGAGCCGGAACGCGAGATCGTCCATCGGCCCCGAAGGAGGTACGCCGACGTCCCAGTACCCGAGTCGACCAGGATAATCCTGGATGGTGGTGAGCGTGCCGGGGCTCAGGACCTCGATGGTGGGGCTCTGGTAGCGCACGGTCCCGAGGTACGCGGTCGTCACCTCTCCGCGGGCGACGGTCTCGTCTCGAGTGAGCGCGCGCAGGTACTCGAGGTTCGTCTCGAGCCCGGCGATGCGAGTCTCGTCGAGCGCGACGCGGAGCTTCTCGAGCGCGAGCTCGCGCGTGTCCCCGTGAGTCAGGATCTTCGCCAGCATCGGGTCGTAGAAGCCGGAGACCTCCGTGCCCCGCTCGACCCAGCCGTCGACCCGGACGTCGGCCGGGAAGGTCGCCTCCGTCAACGTTCCGGCGCACGGCTTGAAGTCGCGCGAGGGATCCTCCGCGTAGACGCGCACCTCGAAGGCGTGGCCCTTCGGCGCGGGGACTTCGAGATCGAGCCTTTCACCGGCGGCCAGGCGGATCATCCACTCGACCAGATCCACGCCCGTGACGAGCTCGGTCACGCCGTGCTCGACCTGGAGGCGCGTGTTCACCTCGAGGAAGTAGAACTGTTCGGCCGCGTCGTCGTACACGAACTCGACCGTCCCCGCGGACCGGTAGGAGACGCTCTCCCCGAGCTTCACCGCCGCTTCGAAGAGGGCCTTCCGCACGTCGGCTCGGAGGCGCGGCGCCGGTGTCTCTTCGATCACCTTCTGATTGCGCCGCTGCGCTGAGCAGTCGCGCTCACCGAGCGCCACCACGCGCCCCTTGCCGTCACCGAAGATCTGAACCTCGATGTGGCGCGCGCGCTCCACGAACTTTTCGAGGAAGACCCCGCCCTCGCCGAAGTTCTTCTTGGCGAGGCTCTGCACCGAGTCGAAGAGGGCAGGCAGCGCCGCCATGTCGCGGCAGAGCTGCATGCCGATGCCGCCGCCGCCGGCGGTGCTCTTCAGCATCACCGGGTAACCGATGCGCTCGGCTTGCTCGAGCGCCTCACGCTCGTCCTCGAGGAGCGCGCTCCCCGGCAAGAGCGGTACCTTCTGCTCCACGGCGAGGGCGCGCGCCGCGTGCTTGAAGCCGAAGCGACGGAGTTGCTCCGGGGTCGGGCCGATGAAGGCGATGCCGCGCGCCTCGGCGGCTTCGGCGAAGTCGGCGTTCTCGCTCAAGAAGCCGTATCCGGGGTGAATCGCTTCCGCGCCCGTGCGGACGGCCGCATCCAGGATCGCGTCGACCGCGAGGTAGCTCTTCAGCGCGGGGGGAGGCCCGATGCAGATGCTCTCGTCGGCCTCGAGCGCATGAGGCGCGTGCCGGTCGGCTTCCGAGTGGACGGTCACGCTGCCGACGCCGAGCTTTTTCAACGTGCGAAGGACGCGGCAGGCGATTTCGCCGCGGTTCGCGATCAAGACTTTCTTGAACATCAGGCGTCCCAGACCAAGAGGCGTGCCGGCGTCGGGTCGTAGCCGTTGCAGGGATTGTTGAGCTGCGGGCAGTTGGAGATGAGTACGGTCACGTCCATCTCCGCCCTGAGCTCGACGTAACGTCCGGGCGCCGATATCCCGTCTTCGAAGGTGAGCCCGCCGGCAGGGGTGACGGGGACGTTCATGAAGAAGTTGATGTTGGCGGTGATGTCCCGCTTGGTCATGCGCGGCAAGTTCTTCTGGATCTCGAGCATGAAGTTGTCGCGGCAGCTGTGCATGTACTTCTTCTCGATCGCGTACCTGACTTGATTCGACTCTGCCGCGCAGGCTCCGCCGAGCGTGTCGTGCCGGCCGCAAGTGTCCGCCACGATGGTGAGGAGCACGTTGCCTTCTGTGGAGATCAGGCGCGTGCCGGTGGAGAGGTAGATGTTGCCCTGACCGCGGATGGTGTCGACCGCGCTGTAGCGATCGGTCGGGTCGAGCGTCGAGTAAAAGAGCGTGTCGACCGCTTGATTGCCCTCGAGGTCGACGATGCGGAGAATCTGCCCCTTCTCGATCTCTTTCGAGTAGCCGAGGCCCGAGTCGAGCACGAAGTCGTAGACGGCGTTCTTGGGGTCGAGAGTGCTTTCTTTGAGCGCCATGACGTTCTCCTCACTCGAAGTAGCGGTCGGTGAGCGTGAAGCCACGCTCGTTCTCGGGGCAGGAGTGGCGGGTGTGATCCGACTCGGGCGCAGGCTTGCCGCCGGTGACAGTGAGCGCGACGGGCTTCGGCGCGTAGACCTTGCTGGGATCGAGCGGGTGGGGCGTGTTCGAGAGCACCACCAGCGTGTTCAGATCGGCGCGCAGCGTGACGGAGGAGCCCGGCTTCGAGTGACCTTCGACGAAGCTCAGGTTGCCTGCCTCGTCGACGGCGATTTTGACGAAGAAGTTCACGTTGGCGACGATGTCGCGCTTGCCCAGCCCGAACTTTCCGAGCTCGGTCAGGAAGTTGTCGCGCGTGTTCTTGTAGAAGTCGTTCCGGAGCTTCTGGTAGCTGCCCTCGCCGTACTTCGCGAGCGAGAGCTTCGCGTCGGCGTGACCCGTCACGGTGTCGTGCCACCCGCAGGTGTCCTCGACGATCGAGCAGAGGACGCGGCCCATGTCGGAGTAGAGCGCGTTGCCTGCCGTCAGGCGCGCGATGTGTTGCGCCTTCAGCGTGTCCGGCATGTTGTAGCGCTCGAGCGGCTGCTCGGCGTTGTAGAACAGGGCCGCGACGGAGGCTCCGCCCTCGAGGTCGACCAGCTTCAAGGTCTGTCCGCGCTTCAGCACACGGGACCACATCTGCCCGCCGCGCAACGGCTCTTCGAGCAAGGTGGTGCCTTCTTGGGTCTCGGTTTGCATCGGGTCTCTCCAGGTGTTGGCGGCGCCGTCCGGCACGCGCCGGCAAGGGCAGAGCTAGCCACCCCTCGGCGTGCTGCTCTGCGCCCGGCTCGAGGGCCTCATCGGCTCCCGAGCTCGGTACCGGGTCGTCCCGGCCGAAGCCCACTTCGCGAAACCCGCGGATCCGCGGACCGGGTCGTCCCGGTCAGGCCTATGTACTGCCGGCTCTGGGCCGGCGGAGTGGCATTCTAACCGCAGTCAGGCTGCAGCAAAAGACTCTTCCTTGTCCGGTTTCGGTCCCGTTTCGCGATGATGAATGAGCTCTTCGAGCCGGCGCTTGGTGGCGAGAAAGTGGCCCGAGAGGAACTGCTCCGGCCCGCGAGGACGGGGGACCGGGTTGTCGATGACCTCCACGATTCGGCCCGGGCGCGCGCCGAGTACGATGATCCGATCCGAGAGGTACACGGCCTCGTCGAGGTCGTGGGTGATGAAGAGGATGGTGACGTCGACCTCTTTCCAGATGCGGAGCAGGTGGGCCTGCATGCTGGCGCGGGTCTGGGCGTCGAGCGCGCCGAACGGCTCATCCATCAAGAGGATGCGCGGCTGGTTGGCGAGCGCGCGCGCGATGGCCACGCGTTGCTTCATGCCGCCGGAGAGCTGCGAGGGGTAGGCGTCGGCGAAGTCCTCGAGGCCGACGACCTTGAGCCACTCGAGTGCCTTCTTCTCCACGAGGTCTCGCGAGGTCCCCTTCATGCTGGGGCCGAACATCACGTTCTTCTTCACCGTGAGCCACGGGAAGAGCGTGTAGCCCTGGAACACCATGCCGCGATCCGCGCCCGGGCCGAGCACCGGCTGCCCGTCGAGCTTCACCTCGCCGCTCGACGGGTAGTCGAGGCCCGCGAGGATACGGATCAAGGTCGATTTGCCGCAGCCCGAGGGGCCGATGACGCTGATGAACTCGCGCCGATGCACCTGGAAGTTGATGCGATCGAGCGCGGTCACGCCCGAGTTGTCTTCGCCGAACTTGCGGGTCAAAAGCTCGACGCTCATGACCACCTTACGCTGCCGAAGCTCGGTGAAATACTGGGCCACCTCGGGGGACGGGTCGAGGTAGCTCGGAAGCTCTAGCTGATCATCGAGTCGCATGGTGCTCACCGGAGGCTCGTGGCGGCCAGCTTGACGCGCTGGGGGATGGCCTTCTTGATGCCCTTGCCGATGCGGGCGAGGGCGGTATTGCCGCTCTCCCACGGGAAGAGGAAGCGCGCAGCGAAGGCGAGCAGCTGGTCGATGAAGAGGCCGACCAGGCCGATGATCACGATCGCCGCGTAGACGTTGTCGAAGTGGCGGTAGCGCTGCTCCTGGTAGATGAAGGCGGAAAGCCCCGACTTTTCACCGATGAGCTCGGCCACGACCAGGTACGTCCAGGCCCAGCCGATCAAGATGCGCATGTCACGGTAGAGGTTCGGCAGCGCGCCGGGGACGACCACGTGAAAGAGCAGCTGCCGGTGGCTCGCGCCGAGCGTCTGCGCGGCGTGCAGGAGCGCCGCGTCGACGGCGCGAGTCGTGTTCGCCACGACCAGCACCATCTGGAAGAAGGTGCCGATGAAGATGATCGCGATCTTGGGCTCGTCCGCGAGCCCGAAGATGGTGACGGCGAGGGCTCCGAACACGGGCGCCGGCATGTAGCGCACGAAGTCGATGAACGGCTCGCTCAGGCGGGAGAAGAGCGAGAAGGTGCCGCACAGGATCCCGACGGGGATGCCGAAGACCGCGGACCAGAAGAAGCCCCAGAAGATCACCTTCATGCTCTGGAGCAAGCTCTCGTGCAGCCAGTAGTCACCGTCGCGCTCGGGGGGCGTGATGAAGGCGGTGTAGAG
>JAEZYO010000722.1 GCA_023419055.1 Pseudomonadota bacterium
GCTCCGCACCGTCCGAGAGCTGCACGAGCGTAGCCAGAGCTTCTACTGGGTTGGGGCGGCTACGCATGATCGAAAGACGTTCCGTATGGATAGCGTGGAACCGAGTCGCGTGTAGAAGTCATCACACGCAATCTTTCTGCGGGGCCGAGGTGCGACGTGCGCCGACATCGCGTGCGTTCGGCACCGTATGAAGACCGCTTCACGACCTGTCGCGTGCGCTTCATGAAGTCAGAAGTGGGCGCGAGCCTTGCCGAGAACGAGCGTTGACGGTCCGGTCGTTACCGGCAGGGCTTCACGGATCGCGAAAAGCGCGTGTATTCTGGAGGTTCCGGGTTGGCCCGGTCCTTGAATCGGGGATGTCTCGGAGGAGCACAGAATTCATGAGTCATCGTATCCGCTGCACGACCGGAGCCGTTCTCGCCATTTTTGTCGCCGTCGGCGCGAGCGCTTGCACGCTCGAGAAGAAGGACGACGTGGGCGCCTTCCGGGAAGCCATCCCGCAGGCAGAGGCAGTCACGGTGGACGGCCCGGACGCGGTGGCGGGTGAGAGCGGTTCCCGCTCCGGAGGCTCGGGCCTGATGGCCGAGGGCCAGAGCGGCTCGGGAGATCCCGCCTACTGGTACGCCTGGACTCGCGAGGTCCGAGACGGCGTCAACGCGGTCACGGCCGGCGTGCTCGGCTCGGTTTGGTACATCGTCCACACGGAGCCGACCGAGGTCGCCAAAGACGAGGCGATCTGGGGGCCCTACACGGACGCGCTCGAGCCGGTCACCTGGCGCTTCCGCGTTACCCGCGTGGGTGAGCACACCTACGACTACGTGCTCGAAGGCCGACCGAAGCTCTCGACGAGCGACGGCGACTACGAGGCGGTGCTCCTCGGCAGGGGCTACGGCAAGGAGAGCGAGCGGCACGGCGACGGCACCTTCACCGTGGACCTCGACACCGCGCGCAAGCTCGACCCGTTGAAGCACGAGGGCGAGTCCGGGAGCGTGAAGATCACGCACGACCTGCCTCGCGACGTGACGACTCGCCTGAACGCGCTCCCGCGCGTCGTCACCGCCGAGCTCCGACCGGAGGGTGAGCAGTACTTGACCATCAAATCCACCGCCAACGAAGACGGCACGGGGCGCCTCGACTGCGACGCGTTCGTGGACATCGACGACAGCAAGGCGACCACGCCCGAGGACGTCACCATCGTCAGCCGCTGGCAAAACACCGGCGCCGGGCGCGCGGACATCACGATCGCGAACGGCGATCTTCCGGCCGGCACCGAGCTCGTCACGGCGGTCGAGTGCTGGGGCGCGGACTTCACGCGCGTCTACTACGGCGACGACGTCGACTTCGCGCCGACCGAGGGCGACGAGACGGCCTGCGCGTACGACTCACCGTGAAATTTGACGCGCGCGGCTCGCCTGCTCGTGAGGGCGTTTCGCGGTAGGCTCGAGTGATGCAAAGCGTCGTCGCTCTCCAGGGATCACGAAGCGCGCCGCCGCGCAACGAACCCGTGCTCGATTTTGCTCCCGGCTCGAAAGAGCGCGCCGCGCTCCGCGCGGAGCTCGGGCGTCAATCTTCGGAGATCATCGACCTCCCGCTCGTCATCGGAGGGCGGGAGGAGCGACCCGGCTCACCCGAAATGGTGAGCGCCCCGCACCGCCACTCCCTGGTGCTCGGCAGGCGCTTCGCGGCGGCTCCCGAGGACGTCGAAAAGGCGATCGGCTCAGCGCTCGAAGCCAAGCGCGAGTGGGCGGCTCGCTCCCTCGAAGAACGGGCCGCGGTCTTTCTGCGGGCGGCGGATCTGCTCTCCGGCCCCCGCCGCGCCGAGTTGCTCGCCGCGACCATGCTCAACCAGAGCAAGACACCCTATCAGGCGGAGATCGACGCCGCCTGCGAGCTCGCTGACTTCCTGCGCTTCAATGTCTACTTCGCGAAGACCATCGAAGCCGAGTCGCTCGTCAGCCCGGACGGCGTAAAAAACACTTGGGATCACCGGCCGCTCGACGGGTTCGTGCTGGCGGTCACTCCGTTCAACTTCACGGCGATCGCAGGCAACCTGCCGACCGCCCCGGCGCTGATGGGGAACACGGTCGTTTGGAAGCCGTCCCCGCTCGCGGCGGTGTCCGCGCACTACCTGTACCGGCTCCTCCAGGAAGCAGGTTTGCCCGACGGCGTGATCAACCTGGTGCAGGGCGACGCGGCGGAGATCGTGGAGCAGGTGATCGCGCACCGCGACTTTTCGGGCCTGCACTTCACGGGGTCGACGGCGGTGTTGCGGCACTTGCACCTGCGTATCGCATCGCACTTGCCGACTTATCGAAGCTATCCGCGCATCGTCGGTGAGAGCGGCGGCAAGGACTTCGTGTTCGCTCACCCGAGCGCCGATGCGGACACGCTCTCGGTTGCGCTCGTGCGAGGCGCCTACGAGTACCAGGGCCAGAAGTGCTCCGCCGCGTCCCGGGCTTACGTGCCTCGCTCGCTTTGGCCGGCGGTGCGCGAGCGGATGCTCGCCATGTTGGCTGCGGCGAAGGTGGGTGACCCCGCCGACTTTACCTGCTTCATGGGCGCGTTGATCGGCCGCGGCGCGTTCGAGCGCGTTGCCGGCTACCAGGCGCTCGCGAAGGGAGACTCGGCGTGTCGCGTGCTCTTCGGCGGAGGAGCCGACGACCGCGAGGGATTCTTCGTCGAGCCGACGCTGGTCGAGGTCGACGATCCTCGTCACGCCTTGATGCGTGAAGAAATCTTCGGGCCCGTGCTCGCCGTCTTCGTGTACGACGACGCGCGCCTCGACGACGCGGTCTCGCTCTGCGAAGGGTCGAGCGACTACGCGCTCACGGGAGCCATTTTCGCAGGCGACGAGGCGGCGATTCAGGATCTGTCCCAGCGCCTGCGCTTCGCTGCCGGAAACTTCTACGTGAACGACAAGCCGACCGGCGCCGTGGTCGCGCAGCAGCCGTTCGGGGGGAGCCGGTTGTCGGGCACGAACGACAAGGCGGGGAGTGCGCAAATGTTGCTTCGCTGGTCCTCTCCACGCGTCATCAAGCGCAATTTCGCTCCACCGCGCGACTTCCGCTACCCACACATGGCAGAAGGCGATTAGCGTCTTTCTGCAGGTTGTTCGGTCTAGGCCACCTCCTCGTCAGCCCCTGGATCCTCGTGATCCTGGCCGCGGTGATGCTCAACCTGATCGTCGCCGGGCTCGCGCTCGGAGTGTCTTCGGCCCCCGGCTGGCGGGACCAACGCGGGCTCGTCTTTTTGGCCCTGTCGTGCGCGAGCTACAGCTTCTTCGACATGCATACGTGCGTGGCCCCGCTCCCGGAGGCGGTGCGCCTCGCCGCCTCGAGCCTGGTGCTCGCCTCCGCGGCTTGCATGATCGTGGCCTGGCTCGTCTACGCCGCCGCCGTGCGGGGGCGCCCGCTCGAGCGACTCGAGCGCCTGGCCGCGGCCGCGAACCTGCTCGCGGCGTTCGTGGCGCTCGCGCCGGGCGCGGCGTGGACTCACGAGGTGAAGGTCCGAAGAGTCGAGTTCCTGGGGCTCGAGTTCTGGGATCTCGTTCCCAATCAGATCGGCAATCTATGCCTCGCGGTGATCGCTTTCGGGCTGCTGGTGGCCGCGCTGCACCAGGTGCGCGACGTCCGAAACGGCCTACCGTACTCGAAATACATGGCGCTCGCGATCGGCCTTTGCGGCGCGGCGGGCCTCCACGACATGCTGGTGAGCAACGTCGTCTTCACCTCCGTCTACCTCGGGGAGCTCGGATTTCTCGCAGGCATGGTCACGCTCGCGGTCGGCTTGTCGAGGCGCTTCATGGCGACGGCGCGCGAGCTCGAGGCGCTGACTCAGAGCCTGGAAGCGCGCGTCGCGGAGCGCACGCGCGAGCTCGCGGTCACGCACGAAGCGCTCGCCAAGGCCGAGCGCCTCGGAGCCGTCGGGCAGCTCGCCGCCGGGGTGGCGCACGAGATCAACAACCCCGCGAGCGCGATCGCGGCGAACCTCGAGTACCTGTCGCGCACGCTCCGCGGCGTGCCCGATCCGGAAGCCGAGGCGGCGATGAGCGACGCTTCGGCCTCGATCCGGCGCATCACTCGCATCGTTCGGCAGCTCCTCGACGTCAGCCGAGTCGCGGCTTCCGGGATGCGCCCCGACGCGACCGCGCCGCTCGCCGAGGTGGTCAAGGCGAGCGTCGAAGCCGCCCGCGCGACGATCGCCGGTGAGGCCAAGGTCGAGCTCGACGTGCAGCCGCTGCACGTGAGGGCGGAGCGCTACTTCCTCGAGCAGGTGCTCACGAACCTGATCGCCAACGCGGCGCAGTCGGTGCCGCCTGGACGCGAACCCCGCATCGCCGTCCGCACCGAGATCACGTTGAAGGGGGTCTCGGTCGAGATCGAGGACAACGGGGCCGGCATGAGCGACGCGGTGCTCCGCCGCATCGGTGAGCCCTTCTTCTCGACCAAGCCGGTCGGGCAGGGGACGGGGCTCGGGCTCGCGGTCTCCTTCGGGCTCGTCAAGGCCATGGGCGGCGCGCTCCGCTTCGAGAGCACGCCCGGGGTCGGAACCAAGGCCACGCTCGAGCTCCGCGTCGCGGACGTTCCGAACGTCGATCGAACGAGCACGCGCATCAAGACCAGCCCGGCGACGCGCCTCTTGCTCGTGGATGACGACGGCGTCGTGCTCCGTTCGCTCGCGCGGTCCCTGAGGACCAGCTTCCAAGTGACTCCCGCAGAGTCACTGCACGAAGCCGAGGCGCTGATCGAGCGCCAGGCGTTCGACGTCATCGTGTGCGACGTGATGATGCCGGACGGCGGCGCTATCGTGCTCCACGCCTGGCTCGAGGAGCACCACCCCGCGTTGCTCGGTCGAATGATCTTCCTCACCGGCGGCGCCAGCAGCACCGAGGCGCGTGAGTTCCTGAACGCGCAGCAGAAGCCGGTCCTGAAGAAGCCGTTCACGCTCCGAGAGCTCGACGATCTGGTGAGCGAAATCCTCGGCGAGGAGCAAGCGCCGAACGGTCCGTAAAATCGCTGGCTCGTCCGGTGTCGGTCTCGGGTGTAAAAGGTCCGTCATGCAGCGCGCGTCGCCGGCCCAGAACTCCGCGGTCTTGTTGGTCGCTCACGGCACCGTAGAACGACTCTCGGATCTGCCGGCCTTCTTGACCCGCATCCGCCATGGACGCGCGCCGTCCCAGGAGCTCGTCGACGAGGTCACGCGCCGCTACTCGTTGATCGGGCGCTCGCCGCTGCTCGACGTGACGCGCGCTCAGGCGGAAGGTCTCGCCCGCGCCCTCGACCTGCCGGTGCTCGTCGGAATGCGACTCTGGGATCCGAGCGTGGAGGCCGCGTTGCTCGAGGCCGGCCGCGCGGGCGTCGAGAGGCTGTGCCTGCTCCCGCTCGCGCCCTTCAGCGTGCACGTGTACCAAAAAGCCGCCGAGCAGTCCGCGCACGCGCTCCGCGAACGAGGCGAACGGGTGCCCGAGCTCGTCGCCGTCGAAGCCTGGGGGGAGGACCAGCCGTTCGTGGACGCGCACGCCGAGCTGATCCGAGAACACGCGCCGGTTGAGGCGAGCCTGATCCTGACCGCGCACAGTTTGCCGAGCCGAGCGATCGCGGGCGGGGATCCTTACGATGCGCTCGCGCGAGGGAGCGCGGAGGCCATCGCGCGGAGGCTCGGCCGTCCCTACCACCTCGCCTATCAAAGCCAGGGAGCCGACGGCGGTGACTGGCTCGGCCCCGACCTCAGGACCACGTTCGAGCGGCTCGCGCAGCGAGGGGAGCGCCAGATCGCGCTCGCGCCGTTCGGCTTTTTGACCGAGCACGTGGAAACGCTCTACGACCTCGACGTGGAAGCTCGCTCCTGGGCGGCCGAGCTCGGCCTCGAGCTCACCCGCGTCCCGGCCATCGGTACGCACCCTGGCCTGATTCAAACTTTGGCCGAAGTGGCGCGCCGGGCCCTGGGCCGATAGCGAACTCGTGCCGTCGCCTTGCCCAGTGCCGACCGTCAGGGCACGATGCTTCACCGCGTGAGATCCGACGTCCGCATCCGACAGAGCGCTCCGCGTCCGAAACCTTGGGTGCCGACGCTCGGCGTGCGCGTGCTGGCGTTGCTGCTGCTCGCGGTCATCGGCGTCGGTTGCCCCTGCATCCGAGGCCCGGTGAATGCGAGCCCCGCGCTCCGGTGGTGGCTGTTCTCGAACTTCGGGGCCCAGCGCATCTGCCCGGAGATGCTGAAGCGCTCGGCGCCGCTCGCGCTCACGCCGGGCACGAACACGATCGGGCGCTTCTACCCGGAGCAGTGCTCGACCGTCGTGAACGACGCGACCCAGACCGTCACCCTCAACTTCGCGGGCAGCGGTCTCGCCTGGACGCCCATCGGGGGAAGGCTGGGTTTCCAGGTCTCCGCCAGCATCGAGTACCGCATGGACTTCTTCATGGCGGAAGAAGGCGTCTACGTCTGGGCGCGACCGAACCGCACGCTCGCCGGCCCCGACTTCAAGGTGCTGTCGGTCGAGTACAAGGTGGCAAACTGGGCGGCGCAGGGCCCGGCCGGCTACCTCGTGAACACCTTCGGCAGCCAGATCGTCCAGGCGCAGCTCGCGAGCGGGTTCACCGTGGTGCACACCGACGACGGCGACGAGTTCGCCATCGGTCAGCTCCAGCCCCCGCAGCGCCCGCCGAAGCCTTTCGCCACCGAGGAAGGGCGCTTCATCTTCGCCAATGAAACGACCGAGGTGCACGCCGAGCAGCTCGATCTGCTCGGCCCCTTCGAGGTGGTAGACAGCGACCAGGCCCTTTATTTACGCCTCTTCGTGAAGGGGCCTGCCGTCGACGTGCTAGTGCTCTACCGCGGCGCGGGCGATCTCTGGCGGCAGCAGCTCCAGCTCGGGCAACCCCTCGGGCCACCACCGCAGCCGGCGCTCATGACCTTCGCCGCCGCCCCGAACCAGGACATCCGCCAGCGCATCCCGCTCCCGCCCGGGCAGTACTACGTCGCGATCGACAATAGCTCGCGCGTGGGCACGACGAACCCGCCGTGGAACCCGCTCGGCGTGGTCGGTGGTAACGCGGCGGTGGTCTCCTACGTGGCGGAGCTCGGCGAAGCGGACGAGTAAGTCGGGCGCCTGACGCCGAGAACGGCGACTCTTACGGCGCTTCCTCTTGCAGGGAGACGCGCCAGTTCACCGGCAAGTCGAGGAAGCCTTCGAGGCACAAAAAGTCGTAGAGCTCTTCGCAGATCACCTGGGCGCTCTGGCTGAAGA
>JAEZYO010000809.1 GCA_023419055.1 Pseudomonadota bacterium
TTCTCGCGCTCCACCACCTCGCGCCGCAGCGACGCGTTCACGCGCTCGAGCTCGCTCGTTCGTTGCCTCACCCGCTCCTCGAGCTCCTGGTTCGCGTGCTCGAGGAGCCGCGCCGCCCGGCGCGTGAGCGTGACGTCGTGGAACGTCAGCAAGCGCCCGATGGGCCTGCCTGAGGTATCGTGGAGCCTCGTGTGGTGCGGCTCGAGCACGAGCTCGCTCGAGAGCTCGATGTCGGACGGATCTTTGACGAGCGCAGCCGCTGCCCAGGGCACCGCCTCCGCGAGCGGCCGCCCCACCGGGTCCACGGCCCCCTCGAGCAAGAGCGACATCGCCGGGTTGATCTCGACGACGCGATCGGCCTCGTCGATCACCAACATGGCCTGCGACGCGGCCGCGATCACCGCGTCGTGCGCGACGGGCAAGAGATCGAACAAGCGCTTCTTGCGGAGCGACGCCGTGACGAGGATCGAGCTCACGGCGAACGCGTACGGCATCGAGTCGCGCTGCCCGAGCACCGTGACGCCCGCGAAGAAGAGCAGCGCAGACACCATCGGGAGCGCGAAGCCGACGATCAGCAGCCAGAGCTGGGCGCGGTAGGTCGGGTGCTGCCGCATCAGGTGCGCCGAGAGCACCCCGAGCGTACACGCCATCATCGAGAGGGCGTACGCGTAGCCGACGTAATCGAGCGGGGTGAGGGAATAGACCAGGCTCGCGAACGGATCCCCCGGTTCCAGGCGGGCGTCGGCGTAGACGACGTCGTGCCAGCGTGACGTGTAGACGAAGGCGACGTGAACGAGCGGGAGAGCCCAGAGCGCGAGGTGCGCGCGCTTCGAACCGAAGGCGCGACTCCCCGTGTAGCGGAGGGCGAAGCGAAGCGCCTCGAGCGCGGCCACGTACGCAGGCAGGACCTGCACCTTGTCCCAGAACAGCTTGGCCTCGAGGCTCGGCGAACAGAGCTCGAACAGGTAGCCCGCGCACCACGCCACCTCACCGAGGAGCACGACCGCGTAGAGCTCGACCGACGGCGAGGCGGCGCGACGGCGCCAGACCAAGACGAGCGCGACCGCGCAAGCGAGCACGGACAGCGCGACAGGGGCTGCGTAGGCGACCTGCCTTCCCGTCATCGAGGCCTACCCCGAAGGCTAACTTGGCCGTTCTGCCACGACCAGCACGTTCGAGAACGGCGTGCCTCGCGAAGCTCCGCGCACGGAGAAAGTGAGGCCTTCTCGCTCGAGCACCGCCAGCCAGTCCGCCGCCGGCCTGAAGCAGAGGTCGCTCTTCGTGAGGTGCCACCCCGAAAGCGTCGCGAGCCGCTCGAGCAGTCGCGTCAGCTGCGACTTGGGCCCGGCGCCGTCGACGTCTCGCAAGAGGAGCCTGCCGCCTGGCTCGAGCGCGCGAGAGGCGCGCGCGAGGAGCTCGTCCTGGGCCGCCGCGGGCAGGTAGTGCAAGACGTCGATCAGCAGGATCGTGTCCGAGGGCGGGATTTCGAACGAGGCGAGATCGCCGAGCTCGAATCGGGCACGGCTTCCCGCGGCCGCGCGCGCGACCTCGATCTTGCGCGCGTCGGCGTCGAAGCCGCAAAGCGTGTCGACCAACCCGAGCTCGGCCAGGCAGAGCCCGAGCTGACCACGGCCCGCCCCTGCGTCGAGCGTTCTCCCGAGCGGCGCGCCGAGCTCCACGATCAAGCGCAGCACCGGATCGTGGCGCAGCTTGCCGGCGACGTAGTAACGGTCTCCGGCGCGCGCCCCGCGGTAGCGCTCCACGGTGCGGGCGATGGCCCGGTCCACGGGATCGCCGCCCTTGCCGCCGCGCGAGGCGACGGCGAACGTGACGGCGAAGGCGAGCGCGCCGAGGCCCCCGCCGAGCACCACGCTGCCGAGCGCCGCCTGTTGCATGAAGCCGACCGCGCCGAGCTCCCGGGCGCGCGCCAGATCGAACGCGGCGTGCCGCCCGTCGAGCAGGAGTGACCCGATCTCGACCTCGGCGGTCACCAAGAACGGCGCGACGAACGGGTTCGAGATGTTCGCCGCCAGGTACGTGACCACCACGTCCAGACGAAACAAGAGGCACACGCCGAGGCAGAGCGGAAAGTGCAGCCCGTAGAGCGGCAGGCAACCGACGAAGATGCCGATCGCGCACGCGAAGGCGAGCTTGTGCGGGGAAGAGTCACCCCCCCGGAGCAAGCGCCAGAGGCGGAGCAGGCGTGCGCGGTAGCCCCGATCGACGAACGACGCGTCAGCCGGCGGCGTCGGAGCGGTCACGCGAGGCATGAGCTATCTTCAGGTACATCTGCGCGCTCTTGTTGTCGGCGTCGACGCCGAGCACCGCCTCGAACTCCTGCTTGGCGAGCTCGACCTCGCCCGAGCTCAGGAGCACGACGCCGAGCAGCACGCGCGCTTGCGAGTAGTTCGGGTTCGAGGCCTTGGCGAGCTCGAGTTGCTCCTTCGCGCGCTGCGACTGGCCCGTGTCGCGGTACAGCAAGGCGAGCCGGGTGCGGAGATCGGCGAAATGAGGACAGAGGTTCACCGCCTTCTCGAGCTCGCCGATCGCTTGAGAGACCATGCCGGCGTCCTGGTAGGCCTGGCTGACGTCGGCGTGCATGTTCGCGATCTTGCCTTTGGCGAACGGATCGCCTTGCCCGCCCTCCGCGCCGCGGCTCCTGATTTTGGCGTAGATTTCGCGCGCCGCGTCGTACTTCCCGAGGTCGTTGTAGGTGACCATCAGGTTGAGCTGAGCCTCGGTGTAGTTCGGGTTCAGGCCGACCGCCTTCTCGAAATGTTGCTCGGCGTGCGCGAAGTCGCCGCGGCTGTGAGCGATGACTCCCAGCATGTCGTAGACGTCGGCGAAGCGCTCCGTCTCCGCGATCACTTGCTTCAGCAAGTACTCCGCCTTGTCGAATTCGCGCTTCTGGTAGTGTTCGCGACCGAGCAGAAGGAGCTGCTTGAGATGATCGTCCATGATGAGCTCTCGGAGAGGGGCCGTGAGAGGGCCGAGGCACCACGATCGGCACCCGGGCGGCCGAAGCTTCGATTTTTACCATGACCCCGAGAAATCGAAAAATCACGACGCCTTGTGTGCCGGAAGACCGCGGTAATTGGAGCTCCGAAGGCGCATTCCGAGACGCGGGCCGAGCGTGCCGCGCTTGCCCTGCCGCGGGTTCACTGCTACCCGGGGCTCCGTGGCCACGCCTCCGGAACCCGGGCGCCTTCGCCATGTAGGTCGCGTCGTCGACCCGCTCGTGCGCGAAGATGGAGAGCCGGAACCCGAGCTCACCCTGGAGCCGGCTCCTGGGAGCTCCGTCTCCGAAGGCTCGACCGAACCTTCCACGGCGAGTCGGCTCGACGAGCGACACTCGCCCGCCGCGGCTGACGTCTCAGCGGGGGAAAATGCGCCGCTCGTCCGCGGCGGACGAATGCGCGATCGGCTCCTCTCGCGCGCCCAGCGCGCGACCGAGCAGGAGCAGGAGGGCGCCATCTACGGCGACCTCGATGAAATCGGCAAAGATTCTCCGCGCGCCCCGGCGGCGGAGCACCCGCGCCCCGGTGTCCGCGCCAGCCGCGAGGCGCTCCCTTCGGCCGGGCGCAGCGCGCTCTCGCCCAACCTGGTCGCGGTGTTCGGGACCGCGATGGGCGTCGCGGTCGTGACGTCGCTCTGCGCCGTCGCCATGCACGTGCTGCCGCGCGGCGGCGCGCCGCTCCTCCCCGCCGGTTCGGCGCCCTCGCCGGTGGAGAGCGCCGCTGCCGCGCCGGAAGCGCCGCGGCCGATTTTGGTGAAGAAGCCGCCGCGCAGCAATCAGCCGGGGCCGTGGCGGATCAAGGACGCGGCGAGCGACCCGTCGAGCCGCGTGGTCGAGGGGAAGATCGGGACCGACGCCTTCCTCAAGGCGGTGCAGGGCGCGGGAGTCAAGGAGAAGGAAGCGTATCGGCTGCTCGCGGCGTTCCGCGACGTCAAGAGCTTCGACAAGTGCAACAAGGCCGATCGCTTCACCGCGCTCATCGATCGCGCGTCCTCGCGCATCAAGGCGTTCGAGTACTCGGTCGGCTCCGAAGAGGTCTACCAGGCGCGCGAAGGAGCGGACGGGCTGCTCAAGGGTCAGAAGCTCGACCTCAAGCTCGAGCGCGGTGAGGTGACCGGCTCGCTCGTGTACGACGGCTCGAGCTTCGACGCGTCCGCGGAGCGCGCGGGCTTCGATCCT
This sequence comes from Pseudomonadota bacterium, assembly GCA_023419055.1. The sequence continues at coordinate 4,196 of JAEZYO010000809.1, forward strand.
GGCCTCTCCAAGGTCGTCGCGAAGGCGCTCGAGGGCCATCTCTCGCTCGAGGAGCTCGAGCCTGGGGACGTGGTCCGCGTCATCGCGCAAGAGGTCGCGGTGCTCGGACAGTTCGCGCGTTACTCCGGCGTCGAAGCGGTGGAGGTGCGGCGCAAGGGCAAGGAGCAGCCTCAGCGCTACTACTTCTTCGACGCCGCGGGCGAGCGCGGCTACTACGACGCGCAGGGCCGAGCGCCGTACGAGGGCGGGTGGCGCAAGCCGATCCCGAACGCGCCGGTGACCTCGCACTTCAACCTGAAGCGCTTCCACCCCGTGCTGAAGCGCACCAAGGCACACCTCGGCACTGATTTCGGCGCGCCGACGGGCACGCCCATCGGCGCCTCCTCGTTCGGGACCATCGCCTTCATCGGCTACGCTGGCGCGACGGGCAACTTCGTCAAGATCGAGCACCCGGGCGGCGTCTCGACCGGCTACGCGCACCTGTCGCGCTTCGAGCCCGGCCTCAAGGTGGGCGACAAGGTGAAGCGCCTGCAAACCATCGGCTACTGCGGCTCTACGGGGCGCTCCACCGGGCCGCACCTCCATTTCAGCGCGCAGCGCAACGGCGAGTTCTTCGACCCGCTCACGCTCAACCTCGACGGGATGCGCACGGTCTCGAAGGACCAGCGCGCCGCGTTCGAAGCGGTAGTCCAGAAGTACAACGCCGCGCTGGACGCGATCCCGCTGCCTCCGGCTCTGCCGGAGTCGCCGAAGGCGGCGCCTGCACCAGGGGCGCCATCGCAAGCAGCGGCTCCCGCAGCCGATCCCGGCATCGAGGACGGCGACGGCGACGAGCTCGGCTCTGCCGCCGAGGCTCCGCCGCCCAGGGCTCCTGCGGCTCCAC
>JAEZYO010000866.1 GCA_023419055.1 Pseudomonadota bacterium
CGCGCTGACGACCGTCACCTCGTTCCGGAAGTGGAAGCTGACCTTGGTGGAGGTGACGGAGAAAGACCAACCTGCGTTGCTCGTGTCGACATCGTCGAGCGCGATCTTCAGGCGCCGCTCTCCCTCTCGAAGCACGAGGAAGCGCTTGCCCGGGGACAGCCCGTTGGCATCGAGCGTGACCAGACTGTTCGGGTAGAGCGGGTGCTCCTGCGGGAACGTTCCGTCCGGAATCAGCGCGGCTCGGGCCGGACTCGACTTGGCGGTGAAGGGCTCGGTGTTGCCCGGCGGCAGCGGCGGCACGAAGGTGACGGTGCTGTGGCTGTTCAGGAGCTGAGGGCCCGCGTTCGGGTAGACGAAGCTCCCCACGCTGAGCACCACGCCCGGCAAGATCGTGGGAGGCTTCGGTTGAAGCACCGCGACCCGCGCCTCGACGAACAAGCAGACTCGCGGCAAGCGCTGATTCTGCGTGGCCCAGTAGTTGAACGTCTCCTCGAGCGGGGCCGGCCGCAGGATGAGCTCGATGGTGTCCCCCGAGTCCCCGAGATCTCCCACCAAGACCTCGGCCTCACCCGACCCGGTCGGGACCTTCGTCTTCTTGGTGATGATGGGATAATCGTGGAACGCACGCGCGATGCGCCCGATGATGCGCTGCGCGGCCAACGCATGATACGGCGCGTCCTGATCCGTCGTGTCGACGGGCGCGAGGCTGATGGCGTACTGCAGCACCAGCCCCATCGGCAGCTGCTGGACGGGTATGTTGCTGCGCTGCCCGCCGCCGCCGTAGTTGCGGAACTCGGGGGTCTCGACGATGTGCAGCAGGTGCACGCTGACACGGCGCGGATTCGCGGTCGTGGTGTCGTCGGGCGGAGCAGCCGTGACTTCCAGCGTGGACTCGGTGGAAGACGTATCGGGGTCGTCGCCACTCTCGAGGGGACCGACGACCAACTCGATCAAATTGATGATCGTGCTCGTGACGCTGGAGATATCCGTGATCGGCATGGCTCAGCGTTGCCTCAGTCCAAAGGTGTGCTTGCCAAAGGGAGAGTCGAAGCTCGAGCTACGCGCAGCGACGACGACCGGTGCCGGCCTCCGCTGAGCGCGGGGCGGCTCCTGCCGCGACGGCGCGATCACCTCCACCTCGATGTGACCGATGTTGAGGCGCGGCGGGGCGGGAGGAGAGAACGCCGAAGCCGCTTGCGGGGCGAAGGCGAGCGGAGAAGCCTGGGCACGAACCGGGGCCGCGGGCTCCGGCGACGCGGGCGGAGTCGCGTCGGCGCGCATCCACGCTTCCACCTTCGCGAGCGCGTCGCGCAGCGTCGCGGGAAACGCCGTGTTCTGAGCGAGCGGCTGCGGTGACGGCGCGGGCGAAGGCGACGCGGACGGCGATGGCAGTACCGGCGCGCTCACCGGCCCCTCGGCGCGGATGCCCGAGGGAGTCGACGGCGACCGCGCGGCGGTCGGCGAGTCTGCGACCTGCGCGCGAGCCACGCTCTCGGTCCGGGGCGCGGCTGGCATGGCCGGAGGCACGCTCATGGGACTCCGTGGCTCAGAACCGGTGGGGGAGCGCGGAACGTCGGCGTGAGTGGTCACCCCCGTGGGTGTCACTCGGGGCGCGCTCGCGCTCTGCTCGCTGGGGGCTCGAGGGGCCTCGGCCGAGCTCGCCCGCGACATCGCGGGTTGCGCCGCGCCAGGCGCAGCCGGAGCCGCTGCGAAGCGCGCCACCTCCACGCGATCGGCCGCGTGATGGCTCGGAGTCACGCTGGGAGCCGGCGCCGCTCGAGCCGGCTCGGCCACGGACTCGAACTGCTCCGAGTCGACATCCGAAAGCTCGCCAGCATCATCCACCGATGGCGTGCTGGAAGCGTGCGCGGATCCAGCGAACCCGCTCAGGTTGAAGCGCTGATCCACGGCGGCCACCGGCGAACCGCTCCGCATCGCGGGCACGGCGTGGCTCGTCGACGGGAGGGCCCCCGGGACGCTTCGAGCAGCGAGGCGAGCCAGGTAGCTCACGAGAACGCGCCTCCCCGTTGAGCTTCGTACTCTTGAAGGACGAGCGCGACGTACGCGCGCCGTTCCGTCCTCGGCAGCGCGAGGATCTCGGCGTGGCTCCAGCGGTACGCGCGAGCCAGGCAATGAACCTCTCGGAACAGGAGCGGCCGCTCGCGCAGCAGCGCGGCCATGAAGAAGCCCACGAGATCGAACGGGACCTCTTGCTCGTGACCGCAAAGGGGGCACGTCGTCGGCAGATCCAGGCTCAACACGGGCGCGACGAGCTCCATCGCCTGCTGCACCTGCTCGGCGGAACCTTCGACGTCCCCGGACTTGACGCAGCGCTCGAGCAGCGCGCGCGCCGAACGCGCGGGAGCCGTGCCGCGCAGGAATCGCTCGTCGCCGGCGGTCGGAAGCCGAAAGCTGCTGCCGTCCTGCAAGTGGTAGACGCCCTGCTCGTCCGGCCCGGTGATGGTCGCCCGTTCCGGCGTCATCTCACTGCGGTTCGCGACCAACCCGGCGAGTGAGAAGCCGAGCGAGAAGGTCTTGTTGCAGCCGCCACACGAGACGACCGCGTCGATGTTGTCCCCGTAGCAACGCGAGTAGAGCTCTGCGACGAGCCGATCACGCTCGGCGATGCTCAGGGACCACACGTCTTTTTGCAGGCTCGGATCGCTCTCCACCACGACCAGTAATCTGCCAATCAGCTCGGAAGCGAGGACTGGATCTTCGCGAACGCAGAACGACTCATCGAGACCGCTCGGTTCCCTCAAAAGGGCACGACGCGGGCCGTTCGGCCCCGGATTGAGTTGTACGTCGAACACGGATCCGTCTTCCTTTGCACGCGGCCACCGGGCTCGTTGCCGGGACGCCAGGTTTCAATGGATCGCCGAAAGCACGGGGGGATCTGGCCGCGAGCCCTGACTGCGCCGCGACCCCGGGCGGCGCTCGACCTCTTCTCGAACTTTTGGCTACTGCTCGGCCTGCTCGGTGAGCGCTTCGTCGCGCTCCCAGCCTTCGTTCTGAAGAACGATCGACTCGATCATCGTCGCGTTGGCGTTGGCGTCGAGATCGGGCAGCGCCGTGTAGCTCGACACCCAGCAGTTGAACACCGTGTACGACTTCACGGGCACGTCCTGCAAGTTGTACACGCGGATGATGAGGTGTCGCTTGTAGTTCGCGAGCGAAACGGCCTCGGGCCCGTCCGTGCTGTACACGTTGTTCGCCCAGGCCTCGAACTCGGTGTCGAAGGTCACGCCGCGCTCGAGCGTGATCGCTTCGAACGTGGTGCGCCCCGGCGCGTGACGCGGCGTGCTCAGATCGCCGCCGTCGCGATGACTCACGACCTCGGTCGTGCGCTTGAGACCGGTAACCTTGCTGATCCCGATGATCGGGTCGTTGGGCTTCGACTGAAAGAAGACCCGGAACCTGAAGTTCTTGTAGGGATCCGTGCGCGTGGTGTTGATCTTGAAACCAGTTCTTTGCGCAATTGCCATGTCCTATATGCCTCGCTGCTTCGGGTTCAAACCTGGATCGCCTGGCGTCAAACCTGGATCTGCCCGGCCTTCTGCTGAATCGTGATGACGACGAACTCGGCCGGCTTGAGCGGGGCGAAGCCCACCACCACGTTCACGATGCCGAGATTGATGTCGTTCTGCGTCGTGGTCTCCGAGTCGACCTTGACGAAGTACGCGTCGCGCGGCGTGCGTCCCTGGAACGCCCCCTGCCGGAACAGGTTGTTCATGAAGGCGCCCACCGCCAACCTGATCTGTGCCCAGAGCGGCTCGTCGTTGGGCTCGAACACCGCGAACTTCAGCCCGCGCACCAGGCTCTCCTCGAGGAAGAGCGCGAGGCGCCGCACCGGCACGTACTTGTAGTCGTCGTTGCCGGAGTTATCGAAGCCGTCCATCGTCCGCGCGCCCCAGCTGATGATGCCGTTGGGGAACACGCGGATGGCGTTCACCGCCTCCGGGTTCAGGCGACCGTTCTCGAGATCCGACATCGGCACCTTCACGCCGAGCACACCGCGCACGTCCGAGTCGAGACCCGCGGGCGCCTTCCAGACACCGCGAGCACCGTCGATGCGCGCCATGATGCCGGCGATGGACCCGCTGGGATCGATCGCGCGCGGCGAGCCGTCCGGATTGATCTTGAGCCGCGGCCAGTAGAGCGCCGAGTGATCCTTGACCACGCCGACGCGCAAGTGGTCCTCGAGCTCGCCGAGCACCGTGTCGATCGTGCCGCTCGCCACGCTCGCGTCCACGAGGAGGAAGGCGCGCTTGCGCTGGCAAAACGCGCTCGCCGCACCCCAGAGCGACTGGCGAAAATCGTCAGGTCTACCCGCGGGCTTCGGCAGAATCAGGATGTTGAAGAGATCGACTTTGGAATCGAGCGCGTTGTACGCGGTCTCGTAATCCGTCGCATCCAGGTTGTCCGTATCGCCGTCGGAGCCGCCCGCAAAGTTCTTGGCCGCGGCAGCAGCGGTCCCGAAGACCCCAGACAGCGAACCCGCCACCGCGTGACCCGGCCCTGACGAGGCAGCACCGAAGGCGGGTACCAGCACCAGGCGGTAGCCTTGGACGTCCGCGCGCCACTTGGTCGTACCGAGGTTGATCGCGTTGGCGATCGCTTGCAGGTTCTGCCCGAGGTTCTTCAGCGAGAGCCCTGAAACGATCCCTTGACCCAAAGTGCCCGCGGAGACCGGGAACGTCACCGTGACCGCATCGCTCGGGATGGCGGAGGGCCCCGTCAAAGAGAAGGAGAACGTGTTTTTGGGAGTGTTCGCCAGGGCGAACAGTTGGGCCAGATCGCCGGCGGCAGGAGCGGTATGGAGCCGCGAGACCAACCCGTTCGGCACCGGTCGCCGATGGTGAAGGCGCCCCAGGTCCACACCGCCTTGAGCGGCGCCGAGGCCGAGCGACTCTGCGATGTCGGCGCTCGGAGCCGGTTCGACGGTCACGTCGTCGTTGGTCTCTGCAGTAATCTTCAGGACGAAATTCCCGCCCACTTCTACGATGGCGGCGGTGGCGCCCGAGTTGTCGAAGCTCTCGTCGAGCTCATCTTCGACAGCATCCGGGAGGGCGTCAGACGCGATCGTCAACTCGATCGTTCGCGGAGCATTGGACCCGACTCGGAGAATGAACCTTCCCGTGCCACCAACCGCAGCCACCGCGTCGCGAATGGCGTTCGCCATTTCTTCTGCATCGGCACCATAGGTCGCGGAAACTGAGACCCCCGGGATGCGTGTGAGGGCCGGCACGTTGGCCGTAGCCGCCAGGACCGATTCTTCGGGAATGAGCGTCCCGATGTAACGAGGACTCTCGCTGTCGAGCGAGACGTTGCTGAACGTCTCGCT
>JAEZYO010000901.1 GCA_023419055.1 Pseudomonadota bacterium
GAGGTAGCCCGCGCGAGGGTTACCTTGCGTGTAGAGCGCGAGCGCGCCGACTCCGAGGCCGAGCGCCGGTGTCAGCGTCCGCTCTACCCACGGAACGACGAGTGCGGCGACGGTGGCCCCGCCGACCCGAACCTCGGCGCTCCCACCTTCGCCCTCGACGTTCCAGTCGCTGAGCGAGAGGAGGAGCTCCGCGCGCAGCGCGAAGCGGGAGGCAATGCCGCGGTACAGTCCCAGCGCCGCGCCGGGAGCGAGCGAGCGCCCCAGGCGAGCACCGACGAGCGCCGCCGACCCGCCGAGCCACAGCGGCTCATCGGGCGCCGATTGCTTGGCGCGGGGCGTAGTGCCGAGCGCGCTTTCGGGTGCCGGAGCTTCTGAGCTACGCTCCCCCGGATGCGCCCGAAGATCCAGTAGGCTGCCCCGCAGGATTTCGAGCGAACGCAGGACGACGACGGCTGGATCGCCGTCCGTCGCGACGCGCCGAAAGACGACCTCGTGGGTGTCGGGATCCACGAGCCACAAATCCAGGGCCTGGTTGGCACGGCTGACCCGGACGGCCACGCGGGCGGAATGCCGGCGCGCCAAATCTTCGAGCTCGTCGACCCGAGGCACGAGGCTCGCCTCCACACGCACTACGTCGAAGTGCATCGAGTCGAGCTCGGCCATGAAGCGCCCCGTGATCTCCTCGAGGTCCGGGGCAACGACCAGCACGATCCGTACCCGCTCGTTCGTCGCGCTCACCGAAGACGCCGAAGTTCCCGCCGCCTGGGGCGGAGATGGCGTGACGAGGGACTGTGCGGCTGACGTCGCGCTCGAAGCCGCACAGAAGAGGCCGACCACCAAGCTTACGGAGTGCTGCACGTCTGGGAGTCTTCCGGCCACGATCCGAAATCGGGGCACCAGGTGATGCCGGTCGAGTCGATTTGCTGTCGGAATGCCGCAAGATCGCGGTTGAAGACCAGCCAATCGAAGTTGAACCAGCTCGTGCGTTCGCTCTCGAGGCGGGCAAGCAGCTCGAGGCTCACCGGGTAGGTCGAAATGGCAGCGATCCCTCTCGCCCTCGTCACGTCGAGCAGGTCCTGCAAATAGTCCGTTCCACTGCAGCTCATCGTGCTGAAGGCGAGGGAGGCCTTGACCCACTCGACCGTCCCGTCGAGCGCAGCCAGGTTCCCCTCGAGCGCCGTCGCACTCGGTGTGCTGCCCAGGCTCAGCATCGTAATATGCGTGTTGGGCGCGGCGCTGCGAATGAGCTCGTAGGCCTCTCGCTCCATGGCGAGGGTATCGGCGTGATACGGCACGTCGCACGCGCCGTCAGGAAAATTGTGGATATCGAACACCACATGAGTGCGCGCCGCGTAGCGCGGCGCATAGAAATTCCAGAACGAGCGCACTTTATCGATGTTGAACGAGCCCCCCGCGTCGCCGGCGCCGATGCCGAGCACGAGGTACATGCCGGCGCCCGACGTCAGCTCCACGAGTGCGTCAGCCTGATTCGAGTAGACCCCCGTCTCGTCGAGGTAGTTCTCGAGGAAGACGTGGATCGCGTTCAGGCCTGTTTCGTGCGAGATCTGCTCGAAGAAGCCGAGCTCGAGCGGCAAGACGTCGGGCTGAGCGTCGATTCCGAACGTCACCCCCCGGAGCCGCGTCCCCTTGTCGGTCAACAGGTTCCCGTCCCGCACCTGCACCCGTCCGCGGTCGGGAGGAGGTGGCGGAGCCGTCGGAGAACGGGGTCTGGGTGGTGGCTCCGGAGAAGCGGGCACCGAAGCGTCTCCCTCGGGCGGCGGCAAGACGTCGATGACGCCGATATGATTTTGCCCGCAGGCGACGAGCGCGGCAGAAAGCAGCGCGAGTCGGATCGCTGATCCGATTCCGGTGCTTCGGGAGACGCGTGGGCGCATGGAGCAGCTCTGCAACTATAGTGCGACCCAGCGCGAGTTTCCGAGGCAATTGCGCCAATGCGCTTGCTTGTGACGAGCGCTCCGGAGCGAACGTCGAGAGACGCGGTCGCTGATCCGATTGTGAGATGTCTCGATACTGATGGTCCATGCCGAGAGGTCGCGAACGTCCCCACACGCCGGTCCTTCGCTTGGGGTTGGCCGTCTGCGCCCTCTTCAGCGGAGCCTGCACGGGGCTCGTGGCGGATCCGTCGCCGGACTCGCGGGGCGCTTCGGCGGCTCCGGAGAGGCCCGGGGCTTCGAGTGGCGGGAGCACGGGTGGTGGCGGCTCGGTCACCGAGTTGCCGGAGTTTTCTGCCGCTCCAGGTGCGTTCAAGCGACTCACCACGAGCGAGTACCTCGCCACGGTGCGAGATCTTCTCGGTGAGGTCACTATCGGTGATCTCGAGCCCGATACGTTCGTGGAGGGGTTCGCCAAGGTCGGCAGCTCGCAGGTCTCCATCTCGCTGAACGGAGTCGAGAAGTACGAGCGCGCCGCCGAAGCGGCCACCTCGCAGGTGTTCGAGGACGAGACACGTCGCAGCGCCTTCGTGGGTTGCACGCCGAGCGGCACCTCCGACAACGCTTGCTACGAGAGCTTCGTTACGCGCTTCGGGCGCTTGGCCTTCCGTCGGCCCCTCCGGGACGCGGAGCGACAGCGCTACACCACGCTCGCGAGCACTATAGCCACCACGCTCGATGATCCCATCGCCGGCTTGAGGCTGACCACGAAGGCAATCCTTCTTTCGCCCCACTTTCTGTATCGAGTGGAACGAGGAACGCCGGACACGGGGTCGGGATTCTGGCGCCTCACGAGTCACGAGCTTGCGGCGAACCTCTCGTACTTTCTCACGAATAGCAGCCCTGACACCGAGTTGCTCGACGCGGCCGATCGGGACGAGCTGTCGAGCGTGGACGCTCTTCGCGCGCAAGCCGAGCGCCTGCTCGCGCTGCCGCAAGGGCGCAAGGCGGTCGGGAACTTCGCCACCGAGTTGTTCCGGCTGGCGCTCATCTCCGACCGCGCGAAGGATCCTGGGCTGTTCCCCGAGTACCTGCCGCCGTTGAAGAGTGCGATAGCGCGCGAGATCCCGGCGATGTTGGAGCATGTGGTCTTCGACCGCCGCGTGAGCGCGCTCGAGCTCTTCACGACGCGAACCACCTTCATGAACGCAGAGCTCGCTGGGCTCTACGGGCTCGAAGTACCCGGACTGACGTCGAGCTCCTGGCAAGAGGTCGAGCTCCCCGCGGACGGGCTGCGCGCCGGCTTGCTCGGAACCGGCGCCTTCTTGTCGCTCAATGCCAACCAGAAGGAAGGCTCGCCCACGCATCGAGGCAGGTTCATCCGCGAGTACCTCCTGTGCCAGGAGATTCCGGACCCCCCGCCCGACGTCAGCACCGTGATCGAAGACCCGCCGCCCGGCGTCGTCCTCACGAAGCGTGACAAGCTCGACGCGCACCGCAACAAGGCCGCGTGCGCGTTTTGCCACTCGCTCATGGATCCGCTCGGGTTGACGCTCGAAAACTTCGACGCCATTGGCAAGTTCCGAGAGACGGAGCAGGGGTTGACCATCGATGTCAGCGGCGACTTCGACGGCGTTCCGTTCGAAGGTCCGCTCGAGCTCGGCCAGCTCCTCGCCGAGAACCCGCTGACTACCGAGTGCCTCGTCAAGAATGTCTATCGCTACGCAACGGGTCGCACCTACCGCGAGAGCCAAGCGAGGGTCGTCGCCGCGCTCGTCGAGCGGTTCACCGCCGAAGGTCACGATTTTCAGAAGCTGATGATCGATCTCGTCACCAGCGACGGCTTCCGATTCGTCGCGCCGCCACAGTGAACAACGAGGAAAGCCGATGTCGAAGCGACCCTTGAATCGCCGCGCGGTCTTGCGAGGCAGCCTCCTCACGGGCGCGGCCCTCGCTCTGCCGCTCCCCATTTTCGAGTGCATGCTGAACCCCACGGGGACGGCGTTCGCGCAGGGGCAACCGCTGCCCAAGCGCTTCGCGACCTGGTTCTTCGGCAACGGCATCTTGCCGCCGCTTTGGAATCCCACACAGGTCGGCAAGGATTTCGCGCTGTCCGAGCAGCTCGCGCCGCTCGCGGGGGTCAAGAGCGCGCTCACGGTCGTGAGCGGGCTCGTCAACAAGTTTCCCGGGCAGGCGTTTCATCCGCTCGGCTCCGCGGCGAGCACCACGGGCGGAGGGCTCGCGAACAACTCGGCGGTGGCTCCCTCGATCGACCAGATCGTCGCCGACGCGATCGGGACGGGCTCGCCGTTTCGCTCGCTCGAGATCGGGGTGAGCGACGCGACGCCCAACGGGCCCGAGAACACGCTGCACGCGGTGTCGCATCGAGGCCCGAACGCCCCGAACTACCCCGAGTTCGACCCGCACGCCGTGTTCGAACGCCTGTTCGCTCAGAGCAACGCCACCGCCGAGGATCTGGCTCGCCAGAACGAGGCCCAGAAGAGCGTGCTCGACGCCGTGCTCGCCGACGGTGCCGAGCTCAAGGGGGCGCTCGGCACGACCGACCAGCAGCGACTCGAGCAGCACCTGGACGGGATCCGGCAGCTCGAGCTCAGACTGAAGTCCACCGGGACGTGCACGGCGCCCACCGATCCCGAGATCTTGGGCGTGTCCGAGGACACGAACTCAGAAGCGCCGGAGGCCGTCAACGAGGTGATGGCCGATCTGCTGGCCGTCGCGTTCGCCTGCGATCTCACGCGCGCGGCGTCTCTCGTGTTCACGCTTCCCGCCGCTCACGTCTACTTCCGGCACCTCGGCGAGGACATGAACGACGACTTTCACGACACCATTTGTCACACCGATCCGGGTGACAATGCCTCGCAGACGCGGGTTCACCGCGGGGTCGTGTACACGATGTCCTGTCTCGCGACGTTCCTCCAGAAGCTACAGGCTCTTCCCGAGGGAGACGGCACGTTGCTCGACGCGTCGCTCGTTTACGTCACCTCCTGCACGAGCTGGGGCAAGATTCACGGCTCCGACGAATGGCCGGTGCTGCTCGCCGGGAGGGCCGGTGGCGTGTTGCAGGGAAACTCGCACGTGCGTGCCCAAGGAGAGAATCTGAGCCAAATCCTGTTCAGCATCGCGAACCTCTTCGGGGCGAACGTCACGGAGCTCGGCGCGAACGAAGGCCTCGTGACGTCGGGGATCGCGGGGCTCACGGCGTAGGGCGGGGTTGCGGCCGCGCACTCTCCCGAACCCGCGCGATGCGCCGTTTCTCCAGTATCGCCCCTCGCAGTAAGCGCGAGAGTCGATGCTCGCGGGTGTGATCCGCCGGAGGCAGCTCACGTTACTGACGTCGAGGAAGTACCGGATCAGCCCTCTTCGATCCTGAGGGCCTGAGCCACCGGAAGAAGCCGAGGATGACGATGCGATTCTTTGAGTGCCGCCAAACCGAGGGCTCCTCGACGAGTTGGCAGAAGAATTTCCCCTGGCTTCCGGCAGCGCGCGGCGTGTTGCGGCTGGCCGCTTGCCTCCTGGTGCTCGGCTGCACCGGCGTGGTACGCGACGAGGGGCCGGGATCAGGCGGCAACGTAGACGGACCAAGCGGCGGATCCGGCAGCAACGGCGCCGTCAACGAGCCCCTGAACTGCGCCGAGCCCTCCATTCCGCGCGCACCACTGCGGCGCCTGACCCGCTTCGAGTACAACATTACCGTCCGAGATTTGCTCGGCGTACAGACGCGCCCCGCCGATGCTCTGCCCGGAGAGGAGCTCGGCAACGGCTTCGGCAACGATGCCGACGCGCTCGGTGTCTCGCCCCTCCTGGTCGACGGCTACCGCACCGTTGCTGCGGATATCGCGAAGGCGCTCACCGCCGACCAGAGCAAGGCGGTAATGCTTGCGGGTTGCGATCCGGTCCAGATGGGCGAGGCGCCCTGTGCGCAACAGTTCCTCGCGAGCTTTCTCGACCAGGCTTTTCGCCGCCCCGCGACACCCGAGGACCTCGCCGCGTACACGCTTGCGTTCGAGCGCGGGAAGGAAATCGGCGGCGACTTCGCCAGCGGTTTGCGGCTCGTCGTCGAGCGCGCCTTGCAGTCGCCGGCCTTCCTCTACCGTGTCGAGCTCGGAGAAACCGTGGACGGTGAGAGGGGCCTTGGTCGTCCGAGCGCCCATGAAATGGCGTCTCGGCTGTCGTACCTGCTTTGGGGCTCGATGCCCGACCGCGAGCTCGTGACCGCTGCCGAACAAGGCAGGCTCGCGACGGCGGAAGGGGTCCTGCTGGAAGCGGAGCGCCTACTGACCGATCCGAACGAGCGCTACCAAGACGTCGTTCGTCACTTTCACGGCCACTTGTTCGGTATCTCGGGGCTCGACCGACTCGAACGGAACGCCGAATTCTATCCCACCTATCGCGCGGGCATGGGGGCGCTGTTTCGTCGAGAAACCGAGCTCTTCCTGGACGAGGTGGTCTGGCGCGGCAGCGGTGATCTGGGCGGCATCTTCACCGCGCCGTTCACCTTCGTGAACGGCACCCTCGCGAACTTCTACGGCTACGCGGGAGTCAGCGGCGACGACTTTCAGAAGGTCGCGCTCGATCCGACCCGGCGCGCGGGCGTGCTGACTCAGGCGAGCATCCTGAGCGCCACGACGCCGGGCAGCCGCACGGATCCGGTCGTGCGCGGCAAGTGGGTCTACACGAAGCTACTCTGCGGAGTCGTCTCGGACCCGCCGGCGAACGTCCCGCAGCTGCCGCCGCCCCAGCCCGGGCTCGGCGTGCGCGAGCGCCTGGCAATGCACCAAGCCAACGAGTCCTGCAGAGGTTGCCACAGCTACATGG
>JAEZYO010000929.1 GCA_023419055.1 Pseudomonadota bacterium
GCACGTAGGAGAGGCCGAAGGTCTCCGCCACCGCGGGCTCCGTCACCTGCCCCTGGTGGATGTTCACGGCGCTCGCCAGATCCCGGCGTTGGCGAGCGGCGTCGAGCCCTCCCTCGGCAAGGGCGAGGACATACGGAAACGTCGCGTTGCAGAGCGCGTAGGTGCTGGTTCGTCCGACGGCGCCCGGCATGTTCGCGACGGCGTAGTGCACCACTTCGTCGATCACGTACGTGGGATCGGCGTGCGTGGTCGCGCGCGTCGTCTCGAAGCAGCCGCCCTGATCCACCGCCACGTCGACGACCACGGCTCCGGGTTTCATCAGCTTCAGATCGGACTTCAGCACGAGCCGCGGAGTGCGCGCGCCGGGGATCAGCACCGCGCCTACGACCAGGTCGGCCCGGCTCAGCTGATCGAGCACGGTGTAGCGGTCGCTGAACACCGTCGTCACGTTGGGCGGCATCACGTCGTCCAGGTAGCGCAGCCGCTCGAGGTTGTTGTCGAGCACGTAGACCGCGGCGCCGAAGCCGCTCGCGATCTTCGCCGCGTTGGTCCCCACCACGCCGCCACCCAAGATCGTGATGTGCGCGGGCTCCACGCCCGGCACGCCCCCGAGCAGGATGCCTCGGCCCTCCTGCGGGCGCTCGAGGTACTTCGCGCCCTGCTGGATGCTCATGCGACCCGCGACTTCGCTCATCGGCGTGAGGAGCTTCAGGCGCCCGTCGTCGTCACGGAGCGTCTCGTACGCGATCGCCGTCGCGCCCGACGCGATGACCCCTTTCGTCAGCGCCTCGCTCGCGGCGAAGTGAAAGTACGTGAAGACGAGCTGCCCCGGCCGCAGGAGCTCGATCTCCTGCGGCGCCGGCTCCTTGACCTTCACGATCAGGTCGGCGCGCTTGAAGAGCGACGGGGCATCGTCGACCAACGTGGCCCCGACCTTCTCGTACTCGTCGTCTCGGATGCCGCTACCGAGACCTGCGCCGCGCTGGACGAGCACGTTGTGGCCGCGGCGGGAGAGCTCGTCCACGCCGACGGGCAGCACGCTCGCCCGGTACTCGTGACTCTTGACCTCTTTGGGGATGCCGACGATCACCACCAAGGGGTAGCACACCGGCAGGCCCCTCGCGGTCTCCGCCCCCGAAGCGACGGTGTAGGATTTTCCACCACGCTGGCGCTCGGCGGCGAAACATCGCCGCGGCCGCGCCTACTTGCAGGTGCCGTTGACGCACACCTTCTTGTTGCCGCAGCGCCTGGAGCATTGACCGCAGTGGTTTTCGTCGCTGCTCGTGTCCACGCAAGCGCTGCCGCACAGGGAAAACCCCGCGTTGCAAGCGTACGCGCACTGGCTCTGGACACACGAAGCCGTCGCGTTCTCGGCGGACGGACAGGCGCGATCGCACGCCCCGCAGTGGTGGAGGTCGCTCGCCGTGTTCACGCAACCGCCCGCGCACTCGATGTACGGGTTCGTGCATTGAAAGTCGCAGCTCCCGCCCGCGCACACCGGGCTTGCGTGCTGCACCGCGGGGCAAACCTTGCCACACCCCCCGCAGTGGCTCGTGTCTTGCGCGGTGTTCACGCACGAGCCGTCGCACTCGACCTGCCCGTCAGCACACGTGGTCTTGCACTCCCCGGCGCTGCACACCTGAGCGCCCGAACACTTCTTCCCGCACACGCCGCAGTTCTCGACGTCGGCTTGGAGGTTACGACACGCGCCGCTGCATTCGTCGTAGCCAGCGTTGCAGGTGACCCCACAGCTGCCGCCTTTGCACGTCGCGCTCCCATTTGCCGGCGCCTGACAAGCCTTGCCGCACGCGCCGCAATTCGCCGGATCCTGAGAAGTCTCGATGCAAACCTCGCCGCACGGCGAGAAGCCGGTGTTGCAGGCGATGCCGCATTCGCCGTTCTGACAAGTCGCGCTGCCGTCGGACGGCGTGGGACAGGAAATCGCGCAGTCGCCGCAGTGAGCCGGATCTTGCTCGAGATCGGTGCAGGCTCCGGAGCAGCTGGTCTTCCCCCCGGAGCATTCGGTGCGGCACTCGCCCTGATCGCAGACTGCGGCTTCGCCGCAAGACTTGTTGCAGGCGCCGCAGTGCGCCGGGTTCTTGGTGGTGTCGACGCAAGTGCCTCCGCATTTGGCGAAGCCGGGCTTGCAGGTGAAATCGCACGCGCCAGCATTGCACACGGCCGCGCCGTCCGCGGGCGAGTCGCAGAGCTGTCCGCAGCTACCGCAATTCGCCGGGTCGCTCTGCGTATCCACGCACGCCGTCCCGCACTTCTCGAGCGGCGCCACGCACTCGAAGTCGCAGGCGGAGTCCACACACGTCGCGATGCCGCCGGCGGGCATCGGGCATGCCATTCCGCACTCGCCACAGTGGCTCGCCGAGCTACCGACGTCGATGCAGGCGCCGCCGCAGTTGGTCAGCTGGTCCGCGCACTCGTCGGCGCACTTGCCCAGCGAGCACACCTTCCCTGCGGTGCAAGTGGTCGAACAGTCACCGCAACGCAGCGGGTCGCTCGACGTATCCGCGCACTCCGAGCCGCAGGCGTCGCGCTCCCCGCAGTCGGTCACGCACTCACCGTCGACACAGGCGACGATGGCCCCGGGCGGAGCGACGCAGGCGACACCGCAGCCGCCGCAGTTCATCACGTCCGAAGCGGTGTCGACGCAAACGTCGTCGCAGCGCGCGGTCTCGTCGCAGAGGAAGTTGCATTTTCCCTCGACGCAGATCGGGCTGCCGAGCGCGGGGGCCGTACAAGCGGCCCCGCAGCCCCCGCAGTGCTCGACGCTGCGATCCAGCGCCGCGCAGGCGCCACCGCACAGAGCCTCGTCGGCTTCGCAAGCGCCAGCCGAGCCGACCCGAACGCAAAGCTTGGAGCTGGCCTCGCACTCGTAACCCGGCAGACACTCGCCGTTCTCGTCGCAAGCCTTGCCGTCGAGATCGCCCGTGAGGTCGCTCTCACAGCCCGCACCGGCAGCGGCAAGCGCCAAGGCGAGCGCCCAGAGCGCGAAATGCCGAACCTGCATCAGAAGTGCCCCCGCGCGGAGAGCGCACATCCGAGAGCGCCGCACGCGAGCGCCGCTTCCGTGCGTGCGCCATCCTTGGGCTTTGCGGCGAGCTCGATCACGAGCAAGGTGCCGCCCGCGAGCGCCAGGGCACCGCCGACACCGGCGAGCACTCGCGCTGCCGTCTGGCGGGACTGCATCGTCTCGTACGCCTCCTGATAGCCGATCTGCGTCGGCTCACCGCGAGCGTCGTCCTCGGCGCTCTTTCGGGAGATCTCGAAGTAAAGCGCGCCGCCGAGCGCTGCCGCGCCTGCGCCGAGCGCCACGTACGGCCAAACGCCGAAGCTTTGGCCCTGCTCGCGCTCTTTCGGACGATCAGGAATCGGCGCGGGCACCTGGGCGGGCGCTCGCTCCTCCTCGACCGCTCTAGAGAGCGCGAGCTCGACATCGAGCGCGTCGTTCGACTCGAGCTCCACGTCGCGAGTCGACGCCTCGTAACCCTTGAGCTCGAGCGTCACGCGGTGCGCTCCCGGGACGAGATCGCCGGTCCACGGTGTCACCCCGACCGGCTCCCCGTCGATCGCGACGGTGGCCCCCTTGGGAGCCGAGCGCACGGTCAGCTGCTGGACCCCCTTCTCGGCGAGCTTGTCTTCCAGGACCTCGATGAAGCCTCGCACCTCCGACGCGTTCTTCGCCGTAGGATCGCGCCGCAAGTAGTCCC
>JAEZYO010001005.1 GCA_023419055.1 Pseudomonadota bacterium
GAGGTAGAGCGCCGTGCCGATGATCGCGCTGATGCCGAGCGAGTTGAGCCACAACGTGGGACTGGGATCGAAGTAGCGATGGAACACCACTCCGTACCAGACCAGATAACACCACAGGATGATCCGAGGCGTCGTGAGGCCGCGCACGTAGGAGAGCATGCTGCGCTCGAAGCTTAGCCGGGGCTCTGCGGCTTTCGGTTTCGGCGAGCGGGGTTTTTGAGAAACCTGCCCGATACAAATCGCGGCTCGGTCAGCGCAAATCGCTCCGGCGCTCTCGACTCGGAGCGGCTTCGAGCGGGATGATCCAGGATTTCGTCGCGAGTGATCGGGGCTCTGCCGAGAGGTCGACGCTCGGATCGATGAGACGCTGGCTCGGGCGACCATTCAGGGCCGCCCAGGCGTCGGCGTAGACTTCGACGGGCGCTCCGGTGCGAGCGCGCTCGCGACGCGCGAGCTCGAGCGCGTATTCGTGGATCATGTCGGGCTGGGTGGAGAGCATCTTCTCCTGTAGAGGAGTGAGCCCGTCGCGTGGTCTGAGCAGGCGCTCGCCCTCGGAGGTCACGACTCGATACTCGACGCTGCCGGACTTTTCGATCAGCATGACGCGCCAGGCGAAACGAAACGCTTCTTCGGTCCAATTCGGGTTGCCCGGGTAAAGGACGAAGCGCAACGGCACGAGGACCTGAAGCGCGAGGTAGCCCGCGACCAGTGCCGCGCTCGAAGGGCGGAGTGGGCGCGATGAGCCCTGCCCGAGCGGCGCGAGGAAGCGGCCGAGGAAGCGGCGCGGCCAATCGGGCTCGAAGAAGATCGTCCCCGAGACGATCATCACCCAGGAAAACACGCCGATCGGAAACAGCAGCCAGACGAGGACGTGGAAGCTCGCGGCGGCGAGGTACGCCCAGAGCCGCGTCTTCCGGAAGAGCAAGAGCGGGCCGACGGAGAGATCGAACGCGGCCCCGGCCCAGCTCATCGCGTAAGCGAGCGCCGGTTCGGCGAGCGCCGGGCCGACGAGCGGCAGGTCGGCGTGCACCGGGAGCCAGGTGCGGAGCGGCTCGGCCGAGAACAGCCAGTCGGCGTTCAGCTTGGCGAAGCCTGCGAAGAAGTAGACGAGGCCGATCTGCGCTCGCAGGAGCAGGTAGACCCAGCGCCCCACACACGCCGGACCTTCGTCTCCGCGGCGGCGGCGGCGCCAGGCGTCGACCGACAGCGCCGCGCTCGAGGGTAAGAAGCACAGCAAGAGCGCGAGCAGGCTGACGAGGTAGTAGTGGTTCAGGTACGTGGCCTTGTCGAGCAGCTCCGCGTACGTGAAGGTAACGAAGAAGACGAAGGCGGAGAGGCGCGTGTAAGCGCCGGTGGCGATCCCGAGCGCAGCGACACCCATCAGCCCGAAGTGGAAATAGAGCGCGCTGCCCGGCCACGGCTTCACCCAATCGAACCCGAGGTACGTGAAATGGAACGACGGCGCGAGGTAGAGCTCGTTCACCCAGCCGTAAGAGACGAAGCGCACCACCGCGCCCAGCATCAGGACGCCGAACGCGATGCGAAAGAGGGCGAGCCCCGCCGCGTCGACCGGCTCGTTCCAATGCGCGAGCGAGCCGGAGCGCTCAGTCGCCGTCATTGTCGTTGAAGCCCACGCTGAGCGAGAGCGCGTTGATGACGTCGACCTGGATCAGGCGGCGGAGCTCGCCGAGGCGCGCCATGAGCTCGCGCACCGAGGCCGGGTCGCTCTCGACGGCGACTTCGAGCGAGTCTGGGATGGCGTCGAGCGCCGCGTAACATGCCGTGAGGCGAGCCCGGAAGCGCTCGCTCAAGTGCCGCCCGCGTGAGAGGAGGTACGAGTCCAGCGAGAGCAAGCCTCGCTCGGCAGACCCGAAATAGAGGAGCTCGATGCCGCGCAGGTTGTCGCGCAGATCCTCGAGGGAGCGGCGGCTGAACGGTGACTCCGCCTGGTCCGGCTGGGGCACGCCGCCCGCGCTGTCGCCGAGCGGCTTCGCGAGCTTCTCCGCGCTCATGTTCTCGAGCGTGTAACCCATTCGGTTGACGACCTCGCCGAGCGCGCGGTTCAGCGTGTCGTAGCGTGTGCTCGTGCGGCCGGCGCCGGTGAGCTCACCCATGAAGTTGCCGTAGTCGGGCGCCCACGCCTCCCAGAGCGCGTGCGCTCGAACGATCAGGTCGTCGGCGATGGCGACGGCGTACTCGCCTCGCCGAGGGTCCTCTTCGAAGAGGGAGAGCACGTCGGCATCGGGCTCGAACAGCAGGTACTCGAGCGCGTGGAGGCCCTTCGCAGGGGCTCCCAGCCGAGCGGCGGAGTCCGCGTCGAGCTCGTCGTCGCCGGCGAGCGTCTCCTCGACCGTCTCCGGTCGAGCGGGCCAAAAGTCGATCTTCGGGCCGAAGCGCTGCGGCTCCTCGCTGTAGGGGCCGAACGCGAACACCTCCGCGCGTTTCCACGGGGCGCGCGCGACGAGCCACGCTTCACGGGCGGCCTCGAGGTTCGCCTCGCTCGGCTCCTCGGCGAGCGCCCGGGTCGTCGCCGCGAGCTCGAC
>JAEZYO010001023.1 GCA_023419055.1 Pseudomonadota bacterium
GGCGCTGAACGAGAGCCGGCTTCCGCAGAAGCCGCTCGCTCTTGCGGGGGGGCGAAAGTATAGTCGCCGGCCTCCCGTCTTCCCTGGCCCTCCATGTCGACCAGCCAACCTCCCGCGAGTCAATCGACGCCGCCCCCGCCGCCCAAAAGCAGCTCGACGCCGTTCATCGCCGCGGTCGTCGCCATGCTGCTCTTGATCGGCGGCCTTTTGTTCTGGAAGCTCTCGGGCAGCAAGCAGGCTGCGCCAGTAGCGACGGTCGCCGCGCCGCCCTCGGTAGCTGCGGCACCGCCCGTGCTCGAAGCGCCCCCGCCTCCCCCACCTCCGCCGGAGCCCGAGGCGCCAGACGCAGGAACGGAGCCCAACAAGGGCACGAAGAAGGTGGCCTCGACCGGAGGTAGCGGGGGGTGCTCGGCGGAGTGCACGGGCACCGAGGCCCCACAGTTCCGGTCGCAGCTGCAGGCGCTCGCCGGGCGTGCTCGCGGCTGCTACGAGCGCGCGCTGAAAACCAACGAAGAGCTCGGTGGCAGGGTCATGGTCTCGCTCAAGGTAGGACCGAGCGGCCAGGTCTGTAGCGCCAACGTCACCTCCAACCAGACCGGTGACCCTGGACTTTCATCCTGCGTGGCACAGATTTTCCGCTCGGCGACCTACGCAGCCCCGAAAAATGGTTGCGTCGATGCGCAAGTTCCGCTGAACTTCGTCACCAAGAAGTGATGGTTTCTCGCGCCTCCGCCCTCGCGTTTTCGTGCGTGTTCGCGGCGTTCGGCGTGCTCACTGCCTGTAGCGAGAACGGCGTGACGCCGAGCGCCTGCCCGCCCTTGCCGCTCTACAACCCGCAAGAGACCGGGCCGACCGACGACGAGGAGATCGCGGAGCAGCTCGGCCAGGCCGTCGACGCAGGCTGCGCGACGCGCATCGGCACCGCCAGGACTCCCAGCGCTTCGGGCGGCAGCGGCGGGACCGCGGGCGGCAACGAAGCCGGAGCCGGGGGCGCGGACAACTGAACGCCGAGGCGGAGGCCCGCTCCGGCGACGCGAGCGAGCGACCGCTCCACGGCGTTCTTTTGACGGTCGCCTACGACGGCGCGCCCTTCGCCGGGTACGCCCGTCAGCCGCACGCACGAACGGTCGCCGGCGAGCTCGATGGCGCCGTGCGCGCGGTCGACCCCAAGGCCACGCTGGTGCGCGGCGTGAGCAGGACCGACGCCGGGGTGCACGCGGTCGCACAGCGGGTCGCGTTCGACAGCACGCTCGAGATCCCGTCGCGAGGTTGGGCGCTCGCGCTCATGCGCCACCTGCCACGCGAGATAGCGATCCGTCGCGCGGCTCACATCGCGGCAGGGTTCGAGCCGCGCCACCACTCTCTGGAGAAGACCTACGTCTACCGCCTTTACCAGAGCGACCTCCGCGATCCCTTCCTCGCGGGTAGAGCCTGGCGGGTCCCGCAGAGGTTGAACCACTCCGTGATGGGCGACGCGGCGCAAGCGTTGATCGGAGAACACGACTTCGCCGCCTTCCGGGCGGCAGGCGACGAACGCGACGAGACAGTGCGGAAGATCTTTCGCATCGAGGTGCGAACGGACGAACGCGATCCGCGACTCTTGGAAATCGCTGTCGAAGGTGATCGCTTCATGTATCGGATGGTCCGCATCATCGTGGGCGCGCTCGTCGACATCGGTCGCGGTCGTCTCGCGGCGGGAGCGCTGCCTCGCGCGCTCGAAACGAGACAGCGCAGGGATCTCGGGGTGACCGCTCCGCCCGAAGGTCTGTGCCTTTCGCGAGTCTTGTTGGACGACGAGGGCACCGACGCCTGGCCGGAACCCGACGTCCCCGCTCCTCGCAGTAATTGACGGAGGCGGGGTGGTCGCGTAGCGTCCGCTTGCCCCCGCTCGTCGGGGAGGCGCCGCGCCTCCCGGACACCGCTACGAGCGGCTGGTCCGGTTCTCGCTTGGCGGCGGGCCAAGCTGATGGCAGAGGAGCTCCTCTCATGGGCATCCGAGACACGATTATCGAGCGCAGTAAGAAGGCCCTGATGAGCCCGGCAGTGATGCGAGTCGTCTCCGACGATCGCGTGATGAAGGCTGCGCAGGGCGTCATGGATGCCAGGACGCGGGTTCGCGCTGCCTGGCAGGTCTTGCTGAACGGTCACGACCTCCCGAACATCGATCCCGCGCTCGACGAACACCTCGGCAAAGACGTGGTCGCGGGCCCCTCCATCGCCGCCCCCGCCAAGAAGAACGGCGCTAACGGCTCGAACGGCTCGAACGGCTCGAACGGCTCGCACGAGGTTCAGGGCTCGTCGGACATGGCCGAGTCGATGCGCGAGCGCACTTCGCTCGCCGGCATCGGCGGCAAGGACATCTTCGAGAAGTGCCAGAAGTTCATGGCGGCCGACAACGCGCGCAAGATGGGGATCTACCCCTTCTTCCGGCCGCTCGATCTCAACGACGGTCCAGAGGCGGTCATCAACGATCGCCGCGTCGTGATGTTCGGCTCGAACAACTACCTCGGCCTGACGACGCACCCGAAGGTGCGCGAAGCAGCGAAGGCCGCGATCGATCGCTTCGGCACGAGCATGACCGGGTCGCGCCTGGTGAACGGCTCGATGAAGCTCCACGAGGAGTTCGAGCACAAGCTCGCCGAGTGGTTCGGCAAGGAGAGCGCCCTCGTCTTCACGACGGGCTACCAGGTGAACCTGGCCGTGCTCTCGTCGCTGCTCTCGAACAAGCAGAGCGTCGCGGTGATCGACCGCAACGTCCACGCCTCGCTCTACGACGGCGCCCGCCTCGGGCAGTCCGCTCAGGCGCGGCTCGTTCGCTACCGCCACAACGACGCGGAGTCGCTCGACAAGGCGCTCGAGAAGCTCGACGCCGGTGAGGGCGCGCTCGTGATCACGGACGGCGTCTTCAGCGCCGAAGGCGAGATCGCGAAGCTCGACGAGATCGTCCCGGTCGTGAAGAAGCACGGCGCGCGCCTGTTCGTCGACGACGCGCACGCGCTCGGCGTCATCGGCCCGGGCGGGCGCGGCACCGCGCACCAGTTCGGCGTCTCGAACGAGGTCGACCTCATGGGCGGCACGTTCTCGAAGTCGCTCGCCAGCATCGGCGGCTGGCTCGTCGGCGACCGCAAGGTGCTCGACTACGTCCGCCACTTCGCCCCAAGCTTCATGTTCGCGGCGGCGGCGGCGCCACCCTGCGTGGCCGCGGCCATGGCCGCCTTCGAGGTGATGCAAGAGGAGAGCTGGCGCATCGACAAGCTGCGCGAGAACTTCACGTACATGCGCGACGAGCTGCGCGGCATGGGCTTCGAGCTCGGGCACACGCAGACGGCGGTGATCCCGATCTACATCCGGCAGGATCTCCGCACCATCATGATGTGGCGCGACCTGCTCGAGGAGTACGGAATCTACACGAACCCGTTCATCTCGCCGGGTGTGCCGCCGAAGAGCGCCATGCTCCGGACGAGCTACATGGCCACCCACGAGCGCAGCCACCTGGATCGCGCGCTCGAGGGCTTCCGCGCCGTGGGCAAGAAGTACGGCGTCATCTCGGGCTGAGCGTCGGGTGACGGGGGAGCGGTCGAGGACGGCGCCGCCGCATTGACGCTCCCCGTTTCTCGGGTTACCCGCACCGGCACATGTCGGTCGAAATTCGCGAAACGCGGCTTGGCGGTAACCTCACGCCCTTCCTGGACGTCGTCGACTACATCTACCGCGACGACCCGAAGTACGTGCGCTCGCTCGACATGGATCTGAAGCAGCGGCTGTCGCACAAGAATCCGTTCTTCGAGCACGCCGAGGGCACCATCTTCACCGCGCACCGCAACGGCTGGTGCGTCGGGCGCTGCACGGCGCAAATCGATCGGCTCCACGTCGGTCGCTACAAGGAAGATTGCGGCTTCTTCGGCTTCCTCGACACCATCAACGACGAAGAGGTGGCGAAGGCGCTCCTCGACGCGGCGTCTGCTTGGCTCCGCCAGCGAGGCATGAAGACGATTCGCGGCCCGTTCTCGCTCAGCATCAACGAGGAGATGGGCTGCCTGGTCGAGGGTTTCGACACCCCGCCCATGCTGCTCATGCCCCACCACCGGCAGTACCAGGGCGAGCTGATCGAGAAGGCAGGGTTTACCAAGGCGAAGGACGTCTTCGCCTGGAAGTACGTCGTCGACGAGCTGCCGAAGCGAGTGCAGAAGGCTCATGACGAGGTCGCGGCGCTACCCGAGGTGCGCGCCCGCCACATCGACAAGAAGAACCTCGAAGCCGAGGTGCGCACCATCATGGACGTCTTCAACGACGCCTGGAGCGACAACTGGAGCTTCGTCCCCTACACCGAGGCCGAGCTCGCGAAGCTCGCCGAGGATCTGCGGCTGATCGGCATCCCCGAGCTCACTTACATCGCCGAAATCGACGGCGAGCCAGCGGCGGTGGCGGTCGCGCTCCCGAACGTCAACGAGCTCATCCGCGACTTCAAAGGCAAGCTCATCCCGTTCGGGCTGCCGAAGCTCCTGTGGCGCTTGAAGGTGGAGGGCCCCCAAACCGCGCGGCTCCTGATCCTCGGCATTCGCAAGAAGTTCCGGAACCAGCGTAAATACGCCGGCCTCAGCATCTACCTCTACGCGAAGCTCAGCCAATCCGGAAAGAAGCTCGGCATCAAATGGGGTGAGCTCTCCTGGACGCTCGAAGACAACGGGCCGGTGAACGTGGGCATCAAGCTCATGGGCGGCACCGTCTACAAGCGCTACCGCATCTACGAGAAGGCTTTGTAATGACGATCCTGATCACGGGCGGTTCCGGTTTTCTCGGCTCTCACGTCGCCGAACAGCTGTCTCGCGCAGGGCGGCAGGTGCGCGCGCTGGTCCGAAAGAGCAGCGACACGAGCTTCCTCCGCACCCTGCCGGGCGTGGAGCTCGTGGAGGGCGCGGTCGACGATCGCGCGAGCGTGTTCGCGGCCGCCCGCGGAGTGACCGGCATCGTCCACGCCGCCGGGCTCGTGAAGGCGAAGACGCCGGACGACTTCAACCGCGTGAACGCGGGCGGCACCGAGAACCTCGTCGCCGCCGCGCTCGAGAACCGCGCCACGGTCAAGCGCTTCGTCCTCGTCTCCAGCCTGGCCGCGGTCCGGCCGAGCGACGCGAGCGGCAGCCCCATCCCGGAGAACGCCGAGCCGCGCCCCGTCACGAACTACGGCCGGAGCAAGCTCGCCGCGGAGCGGGCTGCCCTCGCCCAACGAGGCGACCTGCCGATCACCATCTTGCGCCCGCCGGCCATCTACGGCCCGCGGGACCGAGAGATCTTCGCCTTTTTCAAGTCGATCAAGCTCGGGCTGCTCCCGCTGCTCGGCTCGACGCAGAACCGCCTGAGCATGATCTACGGCTCGGACTGCGGCGCCGCCTGCATCGCCGCGCTCGACCGCGAGACGCCGAGCGGCTCGATCTTTCACATCGACGACGGCAAGGTGCACACCATGGAGGAGCTCATCGTGCTCGCGGAGAGCGCGATGGGGCGGCGCGCCAAGGTGCGCCTGCACTTGCCGCGCAAGCTGGTCGCTACCGCCGCTTTCGGCTCCGAGCTCTACGGGCGCTTCACCAACACGGCCG
Source organism: Pseudomonadota bacterium (assembly GCA_023419055.1). Next base: position 5,595 of record JAEZYO010001023.1, read on the forward strand.
TGATGTTGACGCGCGACAAGCTGAACGAGCTCTTCGAGCAGTGGGTCTGCGACGGCTCGCGAGCGCAGCGCGAGCTCGGCTGGAAGCCCGAGGTGCCCTTCGAGCGCGGCATCAACCTCACGGTCGATTGGTACAAGCAGGCAGGCTGGCTCTAGAAGACGCTCAGCGGCCGACGCGGAAGTAGGTCGCGCCGCCCATCTCGAGCGGCGTGGGCGCGTTCTTGAACTGCCGCCCGAGCGCCTCGACGGCTTCGTCGTCGACGTAGAGACCTGGTCCCCACCCGCTCTCGTCGTCTTCGTCGGCTCGTCGTGACGCCGCCTCGGCGGCGAGAGCGCGTCGCAGCGGTTCACTCGGATGCGAGAGCCTGGCAAAGGTGAGCTGCGGAGCGAGCTCGCCCGTTACCGGTAGGCCCGGCCCATCCGGCGCGCCCTCCTCCACCCAGCGGCCGCCGTGCGTGACGACCACGACGCTCTGAAACTCGCGGCCGACGAGCAGCGAACGCGCGGCCTTGCCCCACGCGAGCGGATCCTCGCGCTGGTCGCCGTCCGCGAACTCGACGTAGACGGCGTGCCCGAAGTCGAGGACGGTCGCCTTCTCGGCCACGCGCAGCGTCGTCACGTAGTCGAACACGGCGCTGCGAAACTCGTTGAAGCGTTCTACGAAGCGCTCGCGCTCGAGGCCGTACTCGTCGTCCTCGATGGAGTGATAACCGATCAGGATACCGAATGCGTTTTCGTCGACGAAGGCCATCTAAAATGAGCGTGAAGAATGGACGCTTTTTCGCGATCCTCCAAGGAGGCGCGACCGTCGATTCAGGGTGAGGAAGTTCCAAGATCGATGCGCCGAAATCAAGCGCCCGGTACCTCGAGGGGCGGCCTCCCGGCGCGGCGGCGCAGGCGGTTGATGCCCTGCGCTACGGCCGGACGCGAGACGAGCCAGCACTCGAAGCGCCGCTTGCCGGGGAAATCGACGCAAATGAGGCCGACCAGGATGGTGAGGACCCCTTGGCCCGGCAGCACGAGCATCGTCACACCGAGGCAGATCAAGAAGACGCCGAGGATGTTGCGCAGCGCGAAGGCGAACCGCCTTGCCCAAGAGCCCGACGCTCGGAACGGCGAGCTCCGTCGCTCCGCTCGGGTGAAATGATCCGGGGGGATGCGGCAAAAGAACCACGGCACACCAACCAGCGTCGCCACGAGCGCCACGAGCGAAAACACGAGCAGCCCGTAGACGACGCCCGGAGTCACGAACTCCCGGAACCCTTGCGGAAGCCAGTGGGGGAGCCAAGCCAGCACGGAGACCTCGCTGCGAAACCGTTTCGTTTGCGAGAACCGTTCCAGCCCGGGGCGTCACTCAACGGCGCTGCTGCCGGGCTGCGTGAATCGCCGCTAGCGCGGCGCGCGCCTTGTTGCGGGTCTCTTTCGCCTCGAGCTCGGGCACGCTGTCGGCGACGATGCCGGCGCCGGCCGTGACCTCGAAGCGCCCACCCTGCATCACCACGGTGCGGATCGCGATCGCAAGGTCGAGATCGCTGCCGCGCGTGACGTAGCCGAGCGCGCCGCCGTAGGCGCCGCGGGGACGCACCTCGAGCTCGCGGATGATTTGCATCGCGCGCACCTTGGGGGCGCCCGAGAGAGTCCCGGCCGGGAAGGTAGCGCGGATCACGTCCCACGGGCCGAGGTCGTCACGGAGCACCCCCTGCACCTCGCTCACGATGTGCATGACGTGGCTGTAGCGCTCGACGATCATGTTGTGCAGGAGCTTGACCGTGCCGGGCTTGGCGGCGCGGCCGACGTCGTTGCGAGCGAGGTCGATCAGCATGACGTGCTCGGCAACCTCTTTCGCGTCCGCCAGCATTTCCCGCGCGAGCGCCTCGTCTTCTTCGGCGCTGCGACCGCGACGTCGCGTACCCGCGATGGGGCGCAGCGTGATGCGCCGGTTCTCGACTCGCACCAGGGTCTCGGGGCTCGCGCCCGCGATCGCCACGGCGGGAGCGCCGTCACGAACCGGGAGCTCGAGCAGGTACATGTAGGGTGCGGGAGACAGCACGCGGAGCGCTCGGTAGACGTCGAACGGGTCGGCCCCGTCGGTCGGGGTCGAGAAGGTGCGCGCCGGGACGATCTGGAAGGCATCACCCGCGCGGATGAACTCCTTCGCCCGCTCGACTGCTCGCCCGTAATCGGCGTCCGACATGTTGACGTCCACGTCCGCCGGCAGCGCCGTCGGATCCGGTGGAGCGATGAGCGGCAGGCTCGGGGCCGCCATGAGGTCGCGCTCGGCCCGCTCGAGATCGGCCTGCTCGTGCGCGGCGATCACGGCCGTGTGGGTGAGGTTGTCGAAGACGACGACCGTGGCCCCGCGGATCAGCCGCGCGACGGGGCGATCCTTGAGGTCGGGCCAGCCCTCGACCTTGGTGGCGTAGTGAACGATGTCGTAAGGGATGAGGCCCACCGCGGCGTGCGCGAAGCGGAGCGCGATGTCGGTGTCGTCTTCGCCCCCTGCGGGGGCGAGCTCCGCGAGCCGTGAGAACGGATCCACGCCCGGCTCGCCGAACAGCACGATGTGCTCGCGGGGGCGATAGCCGAGGATCGAGTAGCGCCCCCAGCGCTCGCCCGGCACCACGCTCTCGAGCAAGAACGAGCCACCTTCGGATCGCGTCCGGAGCGCCTGATAAGCGCCCACGGGCGTGATGCCGTCCACCACCAAGGTCTTTCTGAACATGCTAGGGCTCCGCGACGCCGAATGATGCGGGCTGGATCGGCGAATGTCCACCCCGTGTTATGATGTGACCGTGCGTTCGGCCTCCGTAATGCTCGCCATCGCGATCGTGACAGCCCCGTTCATCGGCTGTCGCCGCGTGAGCGACCGGACGCTGCGGGACACCGAAGGGCGAGCCTTCCAAGCGCGCTGCGATCGCGACGGCCGCTGCGAGCTCACTGCGAGCTCGGGCTCCGAGGAAGTGCCTCGCATCGTCACACTCGGGCGGCTCGTCGCCTTCTGTCCTGCCGCTGCCCGCGAATCGGAGGCTCCTCCGTCGGGAGAGTGTCGCGCGCTCGTCTGCGAGAGCGACTCGGATTGCCCTCCCGGACACGGGCTCCGGGACGGCGCGTGCGTCAATCAATGGTGCATCGATCCGGCGGGTGAGCTCGATCGCGAGGACGCTATCGCGCTCTGCCTCGCCGGTACCGGCCTCGGACGAACCTCCGCGACACAAGTCGAGCGCTTCGCTCTGGGGTTGAACTGCGGGACCCCGTGCAAGGTTCCAAGCACCTGTCGGCAGCCTTGAGGCCTTTTTCTCGCGGACCGAGGCGCCCGCACAGCAAACGGTCGCTCCGGCCGGACCTTTGATTTAGGCTCCCGCCGCCGATGCTCGACCCGCGCCATCTCTCCGCCAGCGCCGCCCTCGCCGCCTTCGGCGAAGCCTTCGCCAACGGGCGCAAGGTGATCGTCCTCGGCAGCGCGCTCTCGTCGCTCGCCGAACTCTTGCTCGCACGAGGCGCCCGCCTGGTTCACGTCTGCGATCCCGATCCCGCGCGCGCGGCGCAGGCCGGCGCCCGGTCGCGTTCGGCGAACCTCTCCTTCGCCGCCTGGGGCGAGCCTCCGCTCGCGCTGCGCGAGGGCGCGTTCGATCTCGCGGTGGTCGAGAACCTGTGCGCGTTCGAGCCCACGCGGACGCTGCGCGAGCTTCACCGCCTGCTCGGCCCGCGCGGCGTGGTGCTCGTCGCGAGCCCCAATCACGACGGACCGCGGCCGCTCCTCAAGCCCGCGCTCGAGAGTCGCACGGAGCTCGACTACTACGCGCTCTACGACGCCGTGGCGGCACAGTTTCGCCACGTGCGCATGCTCGGGCAAGCGCCGTTCGTGGGCTACGCGATCGCTGAATTCTCTCCGGAGGGTGAAGTCGAGCCGGTGATCGACACCGCGTTCCTCGAGCGCGGCAGCGAGGAGCCGGACTACTTCCTCGCGCTCGCCGCGGAGCACCGGGCGAGCGCCGACGCGTACGCGCTGGTCCAGCTCCCGCGCGGTGACGTGCTCGCCGAGTCCGCTCCGCGCAACGTCGAGGACGAGCTCGTTCGCCTGCGCGAGCTCGAGCGCCAGCACCGCAAGCGGATCGCGGAGCTCGAGGCCACGGTCGCCAAGGCCGGCCGCCCCGGGGCGGCCACGCTCTCGCTCGAGCACAAGCTCCAGCGTCAGGACGCCTGGATCAGGGAGCTCGAGTCTCGCGCGGCCACCGCGGACGCGCGCGCCGACGCGGCAGAGGTCGAAATCGACGAGCTTCGCAAGCTGCTCGAGGCGCCTCCGCCGGAGCCGGAGCCCGTCGGTCCCTCGCCGCGCGAGCAGGAGCTCGAGCGCGAGCTCGCCCAGACGTCCGCCCGCCTGGCGGAGGTCGAGGCCAAGCTCGCGACCACCAGCGCGGCTCTCTCGGGAGCCGAGCAAAAGCTCGCGGCTCTCCTGGCCGAAGCCGCGGCGGAGCCCGACGACGACCTCGGGCGGCTCGAGCAGCAGCTCGTCGAGCGGGGACACGAGGTTCGCAGGCTCCAAAAGGAGCTTCGCGAAGCCGAGCGGCTCGGACGAGAGCTCTTGCGCAAGGGCGCCGGGGACCCGGCCCTGCTTCGAGAGCTCGCCGAGGCTCAAGCTGACCGGCTTGCGGCCGTTTGGACCGCCGAGGCGCTCCGCGCCCAACTCGAAGGAGCCGGCGCGAGCCGAAGCTCCTAAGGATCTTTCGTTGACAGGGCGCCTTGGCGCCTTAGTTTGGGCGCCGCGGCGTCATGCCTCGCCCCACACTCCGTGGCCCAAGGGCTCTAGTGAAGCATGAGTGAAAAACGCGACTTTTATGAGGTACTGGGGGTCTCGCGTGAGTCGAGCGCAGACGAGATCCGCAAGGCGTATCGGCAAGCGGCTCTGAAATATCACCCGGACCGAAACCCGGGCGACCAGAGCGCCGAGGAAAAGTTCAAGGAAGCCACCGAGGCGTATTCGGTGCTCTCCGACCAGCAGAAGCGCTCGACGTACGACCGCTTCGGGCACGCCGGGCTCGGAGGGAGCGGCTTCGACTTCGCCGGCGCCGGCATGGGCGACATCCTGAGTCATTTCCAGGACATGTTCTCCGACTTCTTCGGAGGATTTTCCGGGACGGGCTTCGGTGGCCAGGGGCAGCGCCAGAAGCGCTCGGCGCGTGGCCAGGACGTGCGCGTCCACGCTCGCATCAGCCTGCGTGACGCGATGACCGGGGGTAAGCACGAGGTCGCCATCCGCGGCGCCGCTCCTTGCGACACTTGCACCGGCACGGGCGCGAAGGGCGGCAGCCAACCGGAAACCTGCCCGCTCTGCAAGGGGAGCGGCCAGGTCACCGCACAGCGCGGATTCATCATGTTCAGCACGACGTGTAATCGCTGCCGCGGGGCAGGCACGATCGTGCGTGACCCGTGTGACACCTGCACGGGCACCGGGGTGGTCGAGCGCCAGCGCCGGGTACTCGTCAACTTCCCGCCCGGCGTCGACACCGGGCATCGCTTGCGCGTACCGGGTCAAGGCATGCCTGGACCGGCGAACGCTCCGTCCGGCGACCTCTACGTCGACGTGGAGGTCGAACAAGACGAGCGCTTCGAGCGACACGGCGACGACCTCGCGACCCGCATCGCGATCTCCTTCAGCCAGGCGGCGCTCGGCAGCGGCGTCGATCTGCAGCTGCCCGACGACACGAGCGTTACGGCGGACATTCCCGGCGGGACGCAGCCGAACACGGTGGTCAGCATCCGCGGCAAGGGGATGCCGCGCCTCGATCGCAACGGCCGCGGTGACCTTCACGTCGTCGTGAACGTCACGGTCCCCACCAAGATCAGCAAGCGAGCTAGGGAGCTCATCCAGGAGCTCGATCAAGAGCTCGGCACCAAGACCGCGCGCAAAGCTTCGGGCTAACCCGCGTACTTCTTCGCGAGCGCGAGCAGCGCGCTTTCCGTCTCGGCGAAAGAGGTGCGCTCGCCCGCGTCCTGGCGCAAGAAGCGCTCGAGCTCGGGCAGCGCGCTGATCGCCTGATCCAGGCGTTTGTCGCTGCCCTTCGAGTAAGCGCCGAGGCTCACGAGATCCCGCTTCTGCTCGTAGATCGCGAGCAGAGAGCGGAGAACGCGCGCGCGCTCGGCGTGCTCGCGAGTGACCACCGCGGGCATGACTCGGGACACACTCGCCGTAACGTCGATGGCCGGGTAGTGAGCACGCGCGGCGATCGCTCGATCGAGCACGATGTGCCCGTCCAAGATGCCGCGAACCTCGTCGGCGATCGGCTCCTCCATATCGCCGCCCTCCACCAACACCGTGTAGACGGCCGTGATCGAGCCTTTGCTGCTCTGGCCACTGCGCTCGAGCAGCCGAGGCAAGAGCGAGAACACGCTCGGCGGATAGCCCCGGCGCGCCGGAGGCTCGCCGGCGGCGAGCCCTATCTCGCGCTGCGCTCGAGCCACGCGCGTCACCGAGTCCACCAGGAGCAGCACGCTCTTTCCCTCGTCGCGAAACGACTCGGCGATCGAGGTGGCGACTTGTGCGGCGCGCAGGCGCTCGACCGGAGGTGCGTCGCTCGTCGCGACGACCATCACCGAACGAGCGCGCCCTTCGGCGCCCAGGGAGTGCTCGAGAAACTCGCCCACCTCGCGCCCGCGCTCGCCGACCAGGGCCACCACGACGCAATCCGCGTGGGCTCCGCGCGCGAGCGAGCCGAGCAGCGTGCTCTTACCAACCCCCGAGCCTGCGAAGAGCCCCACCCGCTGCCCGACGCCGATCGTCAGGAAGCCGTCGATGGCACGAACGCCCGTGGCGAGGGGTTGGCTCACCGGTCGACGGCCGAGGGCCGGAGGGGGTGGGCGATCGACCGGAACGAAGGTCAGACCCTTCGGTAAGGGCTCGCCGTCGAGCGGCCTACCAAGACCGTCGAGCACGCGTCCGAGCAGGCCTTCCCCGACCCCGACCTCGAGCGCGCCACCCGTGGCTTCGACCGCATCGTCAGGACCGACTCCGTTCAGATCGCCGAGCGGAAGAGCGAGCGCCGTACCTTGGTCGAAGGCGACGATTTCCGCGCCGAGCGGGGTGCCGCGCCGCCGAACCAGCAACAGATCACCAATTCGGCTGCCGGGGACCGTCACTCGCAAAAGCACGCCGCTCACCCCCACCACCGTCCCGACTGGCCGGAGCGTCGGAGTCCCTGCGAGTCGAGCGCGGAGCGCCTCGATGTCCACGCGGCGACGGTAGCACGACTTTGTTTGCCCTTTTCGGACTCAAGGTGCGAGGCTTTGTGGGCGTGAAGCTCGCGATTCCGTTCCTCGCCCTGGCCCTACTTTCGAGCTGCCGAGCGCAGCTCAAGGCGGAGGGCAGCGCGAGCGCACAGGCATCGGGCGACTTTGGGGCAGAAGGCTCCGCGTCGGGCTCGGCGTCGGCAGAAAGCGACGATTCTGCGGACAGCACCTGGAGCGACGCTCCGACCGGAGCGAACGGCGAACGTGAAGGCGCGGTACCGGTAGGAAGCAGGGAGCCCGCCCTGCTCGGCGCCCGCCATGACTTGAGGCTGTCCGTCGAGCGCGCCACGAGCCAGTGCCAGTGTCTGAGCGTCGCGCTCGGCGAGGCGAACCTGCCTGCCTTCCGCTGGAAGGCGGGAGCTCCGAGCCTCGACCCGGAGTCACAGCTCGTGATCGCTCTGAGCTCCGAAGGGCAGACGTGCGAAGGCGAACCGAAGGACAGCCTTGGTGCTTCGTACTGGGGCTACCGGATGAGCGGCAACGACGTGGTCGTGCTGGTCGAATCGTCAGGCCGAGGTCGACCGCTCACCGCCGGAGGCATCATCCCGAAGCCGTTCGGCGACGGGCAGGTCTTCATCGCGCCAGCCGGGAAGAAGACGCCCTACGGACGCGCCAAAGATGGAGGCGCCCGCTGCAAGCTCGGGAATCCGGGCGCCCCGCGGACGCGACCGCTCGATCCGATCGAGGACGGATCCGCCGCGGACGACACGACCGCCCCTTGACCTCGAGCGGTCGAGCCCCATCTTTCCGACTGCGGCTGGGAATGAAACGCCGCCCGCGTTGTTGAGATGAGCGGGCCCAACAGATTTAGGCGCGACCGGGAGCAGCACCACCCCTCCCACCCACCCCCACCAAGTGTTCCCGGTCGTGCCTGCTCTCCTCCTCGGGGTCGCTCATGCGGCCCCGAGGTTTTTTTGTCCGGAGATCCAGCGCGGCGCCGTGTCCCGGTTCTAGCCAAGCGATTGACGGGCGCTCACGAGTCTGACGACTCTTCGGCGTGATGGCGCTCTCGAGCGCGGACGTGATCCGCCTGCTGCAACTTCGACCCCACCCCGAAGGGGGTCACTATCGCGAAACGCATCGGGGTGCCGATCTCCCTTTCGAGTTGCCGGGTCGCGGCCTGCGCTCCACCGGGACGGCTATCTTCTTCCTGCTCGAGCCGGGGGAATTCTCAGCCTTTCACGCGGTGGCGTTCGACGAGGTCTGGCACCACTACCTGGGCTCGCCGCTCGAGCTCGTCACGATCGACGAGGCAGGAGCGCTCAGGAGCCAGCGCCTCGGCTCGAACCTGCTCTTGGGCGAATCTCCACAGCTTGTCGTGCCGCCTTTCGTGCTTCAGGCGGCTCGCCCGCTCGGGCCCGGGTTCACGCTGTGCGGCTGCACCGTCGCACCCGGCTTCGACTTCGCCGACTTCGAGATGCCTCCGCGCGAGGATCTCATCGCGAGACATCCCGCGCATCGAGACTTGATCACGGCGCTCACGCGCGCGCCGGGCGAACGCTAGAGAGCCCGAGCCAGGATACCCGCGAGCTCGCGTTCCTCGAGGTCGACGGGGTTCCCCTTCATGCTGCTCGCGACCCTGGCGCGCGTGACGACGGCAGGAATATCGTTCTCGCGCATGCCGTAGCTCGAGAGCGGCGGGATCCCGAGCTCTGCCACGAGCTCCGTCGCAAAGCGAACACCGTCCTCGATCTGGGCCGTCGCTTCTCCGGTCAGGAGGCGAGCGATGGCTTCGTAGCGCGCGAGCGCCGGGTGTTCGGGCGCCCTCGCTCGAAGCGCGCGGACGTTCTCCTCCATGACGAGAGGCAGGAGCCGCGCGCAGATGGCGCCGTGGGGCGCGTCGAACATGCCCCCGAGCGGCGCGGCGAAGCCGTGCACGGCGCCGAGCTTGGCGTTCGCGAGCGCAAGCCCGCCGAACAGGCTGGTGAGCGCCATGTCTTCACGAGCGTCCGCGTCCGACCCGTCGTGGAACGCACGAGGGAGCGCCCGCGCGCCGCGTCGGATCCCCTCGAGGCAGAGTGAATCGACGAGCGGGTTGCTCGCACGGGACACGTACGGCTCGAGCACCTGAGTCAGCGCATCGAGCCCGGTCGCGGCAGTGACGTTCGGGGGGACGCTATGCGTGAGCTCCGAGTCGACGAGCGCGAGCTTCGGCAAAAGGTAGAGGCTTCGAAGGCTCACCTTGACCCGATGCTCTTCGGAAGCGAGGACCGCGTTCTTGGTCACCTCGGAGCCGGTGCCGGAGGTCGTCGGGATCGCGATGCAGGGCAGCCCCTCTTCCGTGAGCTTCTTCCCCGCGCCGATCACCTCGACGTAGTCGAGCGGATCGCCCGGGTTCGTGAGCAGCACGGCGATCGCCTTCGCCGCGTCGAGCACGCTGCCCCCACCCACGCCGATCACGAACGATGCGCCGAGCGCGCGGCCCTTCGCGACGCCGTCACGCACCACCTCGACGCTCGGCTCGCCGGAAACGGCGAAGAGCGCCGTCTCGACGTGCTCGCTCCCGCAGAGCTCGACGACCCGCGCCGAGCGACTCGGGTCTGCGCCCGAGACCACGAGCGCCCTCGAACCAAGGCCGCGCAAGCGCTCTGACAGGCTCGACAGGGAGCCGCGCCCGAAGACGATCTCGGTGGAAGTCGCGAACTCGAAGGCCATCAGGCGGCGCCCGGGGTGTCCCAACGGCTCGGCTCCGGAAAGAGCGTCCGGTACTTCGTGCTCTTGCGCGGCTCGGCCATCATCTCGGCGACCGTATCGCGCCACTTCGCGTAATGAGGCGTTTGCTTGTGCTCGGCCGGGGCCTCATCCGTCTTGTAGACCTCCACCAGCAAGAAGCGGTTAGGGTCGTCATCCCTCTGGATGACGTCGAAGCGAGCGACTCCGGGCTCGCTCAGGCTCGCCTGTGCGTTTTCGAGCGTGGCGCTGCGAAACTGCTCCAGGTATTCCGGCTTCACGAAAACTTCGACGTGGACGACCAGCATGGGCTCGGCCGAAGTTAGTGCGGCGTCTCAAAAGTAGCGACTGCATTGGGTCGGAGGCCGTTTTTGTCGGGGATTGCGGCGCGGGCGCGAGTAGCCGTCGAGACTTCCGCGTAAACGGCGTCGCTGGTACCTTGGCGGTTCTCTCCCGTCATGATGCTCGTCGCGAAGCCGCCTGCATTCTCGGCGTACCCCACTTACGCCCAGGGACCGACCGACCTCGCACCCGGGATGGCCTTGGACGTAGGCCCGGGAGAAGCAGCCGTGGTCCTGCGAGGTCAGGTCGCGGGTGTGCTCGGGCCAGGGAGGCACCCGCTCGATCCGAACGTGTATCCATGGCTTTGGAAGCTCGCTGATGCGAGCGGTCGACTCACGACGGAGTTCCTCTTCGTGACGCTCGGGAGCTTCGGGGCGACGGCGTTCGACGCTCGAATCGCCTCCGTGCTCGAAGGCGCGGTGAGCGAAGCGCTTCGTGCAGGGTGGCAAGCGCAGCACCTGGGCGCACAGCCGGGTCAGCTCCTTCACCGCCTGAGTGAGCTCGCGCGCGTCGCGCCACCACCGCCGCCGCCTGCTCCGACGAATCCCGCGCCTCGGGCTTCCTCGGAGCCGGTGTTCGAGATGCTGTGGGACTGCCGGCACTGCGGCTCGAAGAAGCTCCTCGGGTTGACGCATCGCCATTGTCCTCAGTGCGGCGCACCGCAAGACCCGAGCGAGCGTTACTTCCCCTCGGACGACGAGAAGGTCGCGGTGCAAAACCACGTCTACTACGGCGCCGACCGTCTCTGCCGCTATTGCCAGAACCCGAACAGCCGCAACAGCAAGCACTGCGGAACTTGTGGTGGACCGCTCGAAGAAGGCACCGACGTCGGGCGCCGAGCGGAACAATTGCACGCCATCGGAGCCTATGCGGGCGAGAGCGCCCAGGACGCTCGCCGCGAGCTCACGCAACAGCCCGTCGCGAAGCCTGTCACGACCAAACCAAAGAGCCGCTTGCGCCTGGTAGTAGGCCTCGTCCTCGGTCTGGTCTTCGCGTTGCTCGCGTTCCTCGTCGTCGCCATCGTCTGGACCAAGCCCGCCGGGCTCGAGGTCAAGGGGCACGAGTGGAAGCGCGAGATCGACGTGGAGCGCTTCGGGCCGGTGCAGGAAACCGCCTGGTGCGATCAGGTGCCGTCCGGCGGCAGGGTCACCGGTCGGTCACGCGCGGTGCGCTCTCACGAGCGCGTGCAGAAGGGCGAGACCTGCCGCACCAAAAAGGTGGATCAAGGGGACGGGACCTTCCGCGAGAGCCGCGTCTGCGAGCCGGTCTATCAGGACAAGCCCATCTACAGCGACGAGTGCCGCTACACGATCGACAAGTGGACACTGGCGCGCACGGCGACCAAGAGCGGCGCGTCACTGTCACCCCCTCCGATCTGGCCCGAGCCCGGCCTCGCGCGGACCGGGCAGTGCCTCGGGTGCGAGCGCGAAGCCCGGCGACGCGAGACCTACAGCGTCGAGTTCGTCGACTCCGAGACCAAGGACACCTCCATGTGCAAGTTCGACCAGGCCAAGTGGCAGAGCTTTGCCGTCGGGAGCCGCTGGCAGGGCGAGGTGGGCGTGCTCGTCGGCAACCTCGACTGTTCGTCGCTCTCGCCGCGCTAGGGCGCCTTACTGATTCGGCAGCTCGCCGTCGGCGTCGCGCGGCAAGAACAGCCGACCCAGCTCGAGTTCGAGCTCCGCGAAGGGCGGGATGCGCACCCGAGCCGATTCGTCCCAGGCACCGACTTCGACCCAACGGCCACCGTCGAGCTCGAGCGCCTCGAGCGTGCGTGCCTCCGGATCCACCATCCAATAGTGACCGACGCCGTGACGCGCATAGAGAGCGCGCTTCTTCACGCGATCCAGGGCGGCGGTTCTCGGAGAGATCACCTCGCAGATCCAGTCGGGCACGACGTCGATGGGTCGCGCGTTCCCGGGTCGCGGCAAGCGCTCGCGGCGCCAGCCTGCGAGGTCGGGGCGCACGATGTCGTGCGTAGCAAGGCGGACGTCGACCTCGACGAAGATCCACCAACCGCCGTGACCGTCGTCGTCGTCGAACGGGCCGCCAATGAACCGCCGCATCGACCCCTGAGACTTCGAATGGCGCGGAAGCGGAGACGGCGAAACGACGAGCTCCCCTCCGAGGATCTGGGCGTGCACGTCCTCCGGCAAGGACAGGAGATCATCATAGGTGGCGAGCCGCGGCGCCGGAGGCGACATGGTGCCCTGCAAGGCTAACACGGACTCCCCAGCTGTTCCGGTGCGCCGCAAAACAGGCGGCTTTAGCGCTTCTTCTTCGCAAAGCGCTCTTCGTACTTCTTCTCGTCGAAGCCCACGAGCGCGAACCCGTCCGCGAGGATGAAGGGCCGCTTCACGAGCTTGCCGTCTTCTGCGAGAGCGTCGACCGCTTCGGCCTGGGTGACCTTCTTCAAGCGCTCGCTCCAGTTGCCGTCTCGGTACGACTGCCCCGAGGTGTTGAACAGCTTCGGCAACGGCAAGCCGGAGAGCGCGAGCGCGCTCGCGAGCTCCTTCTTCGAGGGAGGCTTGCTCACGATGTCTACGGTCTCGTACTCGATCTCGCGCTCGTCGAGCCAGCGGAGCGCCTTACGGCAGGTGGAACATTTCGCGTACGAGTAGACCTTCAGCATCTTGGCCATCGGGGCGCCCGAGTTTAGACGAATCGAAGGCTCGCGAGGACGCTAGTTGCGCGCCGCGCGATAGATCCGATAGCCGCCGCCGTCGCGATTGGACGCGAAGTAGAGGGTACAAAGATCGCCCGACAGGCTCGCGTCGGTCTCCGCGGAATCACCCTGGACGTTGACGTTGAGCGGGGAGGCGGCCTGCACCAGGTCGCCGCTGTTCGGGTCCAGGAGCCCGACGAAGAGATCCGAGGCCGCGCCGGGCACCGGGTCACAGTCGTCTCCCGCGGGCAGCGCGGAGAAGAGGATATGCTCCCCGTCGGGCGTCACCCAGGGCGCGAAATCGGCACTCTCCGCGCGACACGGCGAGCCGAGCGCGTTGCGGATGTCGGGCTGCACGCCGTCCGCGCTCGACTCACCGGTGGCGAAGGTGAAGAGCCCGGGATCGCCGCTTCTCTCGCTGACCCACCAGAACCGCGAGCCAGAGAACGCGGGGCTGTAGTCTCCGGAGTCGAGGTTCACCGGGTTCATGAACGCCGTCGGGGACGTGACGGCGGCGCCGTCCCAAGTCGCCGAATAGATCCGGGGCGGGATGTTCTCGTCGAACTGGGTAAAGAGCAGGTTGTAACCGAGGGTGCCCGAGTTCTCGATGTAGAGCGGCGCGATCTGCCGCGGCGAATTCGGAGGGCTCACGAGCACGCCCGGTTCAGCGTCGAGATGGGGAGTCCGGAAGATCCCGTCCAGAGAGTAAAAAAGCACGTTCGGCCCGTCGCCGACGCGCGGGTAGCGCGCCATGCTCGGGATGCTGGCGAGGAGCTCCGGCTTCGCGAACGAGAAGCGGCCGAAGTCGCCGCACGAGGTGCATTTCCCGCCGCGGCAATACTCGCCGTCCTTACAGTCGCAGCCCTGCCCGCCGCCGGAGCCCGCGCTCCCCGCGTTGCCTCCACTTCCGCCGGACGTTCCTCCACTACCGCTCGCCCCACCCGAGCCGCTGGTGCCGCCCATGCCAGTGCTGCCGCCGCGACCACCCGCGCCGCCCGACCCCGCCGTGAATTCCTCGCCACCGCACCCGACGAGCACGACGACGCCGAGGATGGCCGACATGCCGCTCGGAAAGAGGCGGTGAGATCGCGTCGCCATCAAGCTCGTAAGATCGAACAACTCGGAGAACCTCGCAAGCCAGAACAAGCCAGCCACTTACTCAAGTGAGGGCACATCCACGCTTCGCGAAGCGGACACACTCGCGCTTTCGCATCGCCGAAAGATCGTACGCTAGGACCGGTCGGGAGGCCAGCGATCGGCCGCCACGATGTCACGGATGGTCTGACCCGAAGGGTCGCCCGAAGCGCGAACCATGCAGCCCGACGACCCTCTACCGAGCTCGAAAACGACGGCTCCGAGGAAGCGCATCGCCATCTTCGTCGTGGCTTACAACGCGTCGAGCACCCTGCGCTGGGTGCTCGATCGAATCCCGTTGGAAGTGTGGGAAAAGGTCGAAGAAGTCTTCGTCTTCGACGATTCCAGTAAGGACGACACCTTCGTCGTCGGCATGCGCTACAAGGCGTTGCACGGTCAACCGAAGCTCAGCGTCTTCAGCAACGAGCAGAACCTGGGCTACGGCGGCAACCAGATCCGCGGATACCAGTACGCCATCGAGCAAGGGTACGACATCGTCGCCCTCCTCCACGGTGACGGCCAGTACGCCCCGGAGGCCCTGCCGGATCTCCTGGCCCCGCTCGAGCGCGGAGAAGCGGACGCCGTCTTCGGCTCGCGCATGATGATCCCACGGAGCGCGCTGAAGGGCGGCATGCCGCTCTACAAATACGTCGGCAACAAGATCCTCACCCGCTTCGAGAACGCGATGCTCGGCACCTCACTGAGCGAGTTCCATTCGGGGTACCGGCTCTACTCGGTGGAGGCGTTGAAGAAGATCCCGTTCCACGAGAACAGCCACGGCTTCCACTTCGACACTCAGATCGTCATTCAAATGCACGGCGCGGGCATGCGCATCGTCGAGCGCCCCATCCCCACCTACTACGGCGACGAAATCTGCCACGTGAAGGGCATGAGGTACGCGAAGGACGTCGTGCGTTCGGTGCTCGACTACGAGCTCCACGCGCTCGGCCTCGTGCACCGTCCCGAGTACGACCTCGAGCCGGCGTATACGATGAAGCGCAGCGAGAAGTCTTCGCACTCCCAGCTACTCGAGCTCGTGGGGCCGCCACCGCTTCGGGTGCTGGACATCGGCTGTGGCCAGGGCGAGTTCGGTCACGTCTTGAAGACGCTCGGTCACCACGTCGTCGGCGTCGACCGCGCGCTCCCGTCGTTCGAGCTCGATGAGTTCGTTCGAGGTGACCTCGCTCGGGGTTTGCCGCTCGGCGACGAGCGCCTGTTCGACGTCATCGCGCTCGCCGACGTGCTCGAGCACCTGCCCGAACCTGCCGAGCTGCTCCGAGCCGCCAAGGCCCATCTGGCTCCCGGGGGCCGCCTGCTCGTATCACTGCCGAACGCGGTCCACTGGTCGGTGCGAGCACAACTGGCCGCCGGCAAGTTCGACTACACGAACAAGGGGCTCCTGGATCGCGGTCACCTCCGCTTCTTCACGCGCGCCTCGGCCGAGCGCTTGTTCGACGAGGTCGGGCTCCGGGTCGCTTCTACGAGGACGACCCCAATCCCTTGGGAGAACGTCCTTCCGCCGTTGTTCGGAAGGCTCGCGCGGGAGACGGTGGAAACGGCCGACTACCTGTTGACCCGGCTTCGCCCGAACCTGTTCGCCTACCAGCACCTGTTCGAGCTCACGGCGGAGACCTAGCGGGCCGGTTTCACTAGCAGGGCCAGGACCGAGCGAGGACCGTAGCGAACGGTCGGGCGGGCGTGCTACTGGAAGGCCCGAGCTCGAGTACACTGGAGCTCCGCGACGGAAAATGCCCGGCATTTCGCTTAGATTCACGAACCGGGCGCGAGGCTACGCCACGCTCGCCTTCACCACCCTGGGGCTCGCCTTCTTCCTGTGGTGGGTGAACCGCTTCTACCCGGTTCGGCAGTGGCTGTTCTTCCGATACGCAGGGTACGCGCTCACGGCGGTGACGCTCCTCTTCCTTTCGGCGAGCGCAGGGGACTACGCCATCAGGAAGCTCCGCGGAGCCCGCTTGCCCCTCCGTGAACATCTCGTTCAGTCCGTGGCGGTCGGCGTCCTCGCGTTCGGCGTCGGCTGGTTCGTGTTGGGCGTACTCGGCTTGATGGGCCCCGTGACCGCAATTGCGTGGCCCGTCGGGCTCGGAGCGCCCCACCTCTGGCCGTTCTTCAAGTACCTGCGGAGGGCACGACGGGTCTCGCGGTACGCACCGCTAGCCCGACGACGCTCGCTGCTCTGGTACGGAGCGCTCGGGCTCGGAGTGCTCGGGCTCGGCCTCGTGTACCTGCCGTTGCTGTCGCCGGAGAACATCGCGTTCGACACGCGCTGGTACCACCAGGCGATCGCCGAGCACTACGCCGCCGACGGTGGGATTGCTCCCTTCCGCGAGGGCTGGCTGATGGGCGCGTATCCACAGCTCGCGAGCTACCTCTACTCCTGGGCGTACGCGCTGCCCGGCACCATCCTGTTCGATCGAATCGAGCTCGCGCTCCACCTCGAGTTCGCGCTCTTCGTCTACACGCTCGCGTCGGTGACGGTCCTCGCGCGGCGGCTCGCTCCGGGCGCGCCGGTCGCGCTCTCGTGGGTGGCCCTCTTCGCGTTCCCCGAGCTCTTCTGCTACGACTCGCTGCTGGCAGGAGCCGCTGACCACATCGCGGCTGCGTTCGCGGTTCCCCTCTTCCTCGCGCTGCTACGCGTCCTGCCCGAGCTCCGCTTGCGCGAGTGCCTGCTCCTCGGTGTCCTCGCCGGGGGGGTTCTGCTCACCAAGTACTCGGTGTACGCCATGGTGCTCGTGGCGGGTGCGGCAGTGTTCGTGCGTGGCGTTTGGCTCGGCGTGCGCCAACGGCGCCTGCCGGCTGAAGAGCGCTCCTCTGCCTGGCTCGTCGGACCGCTGGCGATCGCCGGGGTCGCGCTCGTGGCATCCGCTCCGCACTGGCTCAAGAACGTCCTCTGGTACAAGGACCCGCTCTACCCGCTGCTCCGCTCCGTGTTTCCCTCGGAGCCGTGGCCAGCGAGCGCAGAGGAGAAGATGAGCTGGTTCATCCCTGCCGAGTGGGTCGCCGAGCGCTCCTGGAAGGG
>JAEZYO010000004.1 GCA_023419055.1 Pseudomonadota bacterium
CTCCATGGTGTCCAGGTCCTCGAACACCGCGAAGCCTCCTCCACCAAAGTCGACACCGACCCAGGGGTAGTAGCCGACGGGTCTCAACGTGACCATGCCGTGCCCGGGCAGGTGCACCGACTCATTCGGCATGGCTGACGTGATCTCATCCTGGACCTTTCGTAGGCCCTCGGCATCGAGTGCACGAGCCGACGCGGGCGTCAGCGCCTCGACGCGTGCAGCACGCTCTCGGATGGCGTTCCTGACCGCTTCCCAGCGCGGGCCGCGCCGGTCCAGCATCAAGGCCCAGGCCGCGACCAAGAAGAGCAGATTCACCCCTATCGCGATGCGCAGGACTCGAAACACCGCGCGTGACTCGGGATGCCGCTCCCCTCGACCCGCTGCGATCATGAGCGCGGGAGTGCCGGTCATGAGGAGCAGCCAGGGAACCGCGTCCCGCATCATGTCGAAGATTGGCGGGTCACCGGGGAAGTTCCAGGGCGGCTGGCGCAAGCCCAGCGTCACGACGAATACGTACGCCAGCGCGAAGACGGCCAGCCCACCCAACACGCCCCCCACCACGCCCGTGACGACTCCGGCCCCGCGAAGGATCGCGCGGAACCGGTCCATCGTTACTGCGCGGCGACGACCGCTGCGCTGCTCGGGTCGCGCTTGATCCACTCGCGGTGGACGTCGGGGATGTCTTCCAGGAGCTGGCGCGTGACCGGGCTCGACGGAGTCTGCGTCACCTGATCCGGCGGGCCTTGCTCCACGATCTTGCCCTTGTCCATGATGAAGATCGTGTCCGACACGTAATACGCAAGACCGATGTCGTGCGTGACGAAGACGATCGTCATGTCGAGCTCTTGCTTGAGCTTCATCAGGTAGTCGAGGATGTTCGCGCGGCTGCACGCGTCGACCATGCTGGTCGGCTCGTCCGCGATGAGCACCTGCGGGCGCAGCACGAAGATGCGCGCGAGCAGCATACGCTGCATCTGGCCGCCCGAGAGCTCGAACGGGAACTTGCCCTCGATTTCCTTGGGCTTGATGTTCACCGCGAGAAGGGCCTGATCGACGCGATCCTCCATCTCCTTGTCGCTCGGCTTGTTCTTGAACAAGCGGAACGAGCTCTTGAGCTGGGAGCGGATGGTGAAGAACTGATTGAACGCCGAGAAGGGGTCCTGAAAGACCGCCTGCACCTGACGCCAGTGCTCGCGGGCGTCCGGCTCGGCGCTGATCGACTTGCCGTTGAAGGTGAGCTCACCGGAGGTCGGCTTCTCGAGCCGGAGCAGAAGCTTCGCCAGCACGGTCTTGCCGCAGCCCGACTGCCCCACGATCGAGACGATCTCGCGGTCTCGAATCTTGAAGTCGACGTTGTCGACCGCGCGCACGAGCTTGTCGCCGTGACCGAAGGTCCGGGAAAGGCCGCGCCCCTCGAACTTGATCACGTCATTGGGCATAGTTGCACCTCACGCTGCGGTCCGCGAGGATGCGGAGCGGCTGCTTGTCGATCTTGCACTCGGGCCGGGAGCTCGGGCAGCGCTCGGCGAAGCGGCAACCCGGGGGCGGCGTCGCCAGGTTCGGCGGCGCACCCTCGATGGCGATGGGCTTCTTGTGCTTCTGGCCCGGCTCGGCGGAGAGCATCGAGCCCATGAGCGCCTGGCTGTACGGCTGGCGGCCGTCGAAAATCACCTGCTCGGTCGTGCCGAACTCGACGAACTCGCCCGCGTACATCACCGCGATCTTGCTCGAGACGTGGCGGAGCAAGGGGAGCTCGTGCGTGATGAAGAGCATGCTCGAGATGATGCCCTCGTCCATCAGGTCGAACAGGAGCTTGATCACGGCCTTCTGCGTCGAGACGTCGAGCGCCGAGGTCGGCTCGTCCGCGATCACGAGCTTTGGGTTGAGGAGCGTGGAGATGCCGATGACGACGCGCTGCTTGGTGCCGCCCGGGAGCTGCACCGGGTAGCTGTTCAGGACCTCGTCCGCCTTCATGCCGATGCGGTCGAAGCGCTGGCGCAGGCGATCGTAGATCTCCTTCTTGTCCGCCTTCTCGTCGTGGCTCAGGATCATGTCCGCCGCGAGATCCTTGATCTTGCGGGTCGGGTTGAGCGAGTTGAGCGCGCCCTGCGGGATCATCGCGATCTGGCGGCCGAGCACGTCCCTGCGGATCTGCTCCGGCGTAAGACCGATGATGCTCTTGCCCTCGATCCGCACGTCCCCCGAAGTGTGATGGAGCGGCGGGATGTAGAGCCCCATGCAGCCGGAGACCAGCGTGGTCTTGCCGCAGCCCGACTCGCCCGCGATGCCGAGGATCTCGCCCTGCTTGAGCGAGAACGACACGCCGTCCACCGCCTGGATCTTGGTGCCGAAGCGGGTCAGGTAGTGGACCCTGAGGTCCACGACGTCGAGAACTGCCGACATGCTCACTTCCTCAAGCGGGGGTTGAACACGCCTTCCATGGCCGTGTTGATGACGTAGAGCGAAAAGGCGATGACGGCCACGAGCACCATGGCCGGCATGAAGGCCCACCAGGCGCCGTCCGTCAGGGCCTCGTTGGAGCGTGCGTCGTTCAAGATCTTGCCGAGCGACACCGAGTCGTACGGGCCGAGGCCGAGCATGCTGATGGTTGCCTCCGAAAGGATGCCGGTCGCCGTCTGCAGGATGAACACCATGAAGATGTAAGACAGCAGGTACGGCAGGATATGTAGCACCACGATCTCGAGCGTGCCGTAGCCGTTGATTCGGGCGAGGCTCACGTGGTCGCGCGCCCGCAAGCTCGACGATTGGGCGCGGACCGCGCGGGCGCTCCAGGTCCAGGTCGTGCCGCCGATGAGGAGCGCGATGAGTGTGAGGCTTCGACCCTCCTCCAGGCTGCTCGAGATGAGGATCAGCACGATGAGGGTCGGGATGACCAGGAAGAGGTTCGTCCCGGCGGTCAAGATGTCGTCCAGGAGGCCGCCCTTGTAGCCGCCGTACACGCCGATGAGCGTGCCGACGATGGTAGCCACGATGCCCGCCAAGAACCCGACGTAGAGCGAGGACTGCAGGCCCTTGATCAGCATGGCCAGCATGTCGATGCCCATGTGATCGGTGCCGAGCAGGTGGTCCGAGGAGGGCGGCAGGTAGGGCAACCCCACGCGGGTCGTCGCGTCGTACTGGGTGAAGAGCGGGCCCAGGACGGCGAGGAGCAACGTGAGGACGAAGAGGCCGGCGCCGAGAAGGAAGCCGGGGTTCTTGAGGAGACCCTTGAAGATCTTCATGGCCTACTCGCTCCTCGCTTCGGCGGCGCGGATGCGCGGGTCGAGGATGCCGATGAGAACGTCGACGCTGAAGTTGGCGATCAGCACGCAAACGGTGATGAGGAGCGTGCACCCGGTGATGACCGGGTAATCCGCGCCCTGGATGGCCCCCAGGATGGCGAGGCCGAGCCCGGGGTAGCTGAAGATGATCTCGGTGACGAGCGCGCCGCCCACCATCGCGCCGAGCGCGAGGGCGAGGCCGGTGAGCTGCGGCAGCATGGCGTTCCGGAACATGTAGAGCAGGATCTTGCTCTCCTTGATGCCGAGGAGCTTCGCGTACTTCACGTAGTCGGTGCCAAGCTCGTAGATGCACATCGAGCGCATGCCGATGGCCTGACCACCGAGGACGAGCAGGAAGACCGAGAGGAAGGGCAAGAGGTAGTAGTAGCTCGCGCTCTTCAAGAACTCCCAGCTGAGCGTCGGGATCATGCCCTCGTCGTAGCCGCCGAGCGGCGGGAACCACTCGAGGCGAATGCCAAAGATGTAGACGAGCAGGATGCCGAAGCAGAACGCCGGCACCGCGCTCGCGAGCAGGGCCATGGGGTAGACCACCCGGTCGAAGACGCCGCGTTTGTAAGCGGCGAGCGCGCCGAGCAGGTTGCCGATGATCCAGCCGAACACGATGGTCGGGAGCTGAATCGCGAGCGTCCAGGGCAGCGCCGTCTTGATGATCTCGCTCACCCGCTTCGGGTGCTGCAGGATCGATGTCCCGAGGTCGCCCTTCAGGCTCATGCCGAGGTAGCTGCCGAACTGGGAGAACAGCGAGGCGCGCACGGGCTTGCCGGCGGCGTCACGCACGATCTGGCCCTGCCCGTCGAGCTCGACCAGGCCGAACTCCTTCAGGTACTGCTCTTCCTTCTCTCGCGCGGCCTTGGCGTCGAGGTTGCCCGCGCGCGCCATGATCGCGTCCACGGGGTTCGCGTCGCCGAGGCGAGGCAGGAAGAAGTTGATGGTCACCGCGACCAGGAAGGTCGCGAAGTACCAACCCATGCGCTTGAGGAGGTGGCGGAGTTGCGGATGATTCTTGAGCATGGCGCGTTCTCAGGAACCGCTGGCCGGCTTGAGCTCCCACAAGATCGCAGTGCCCATGCGGTCGCCCGGAAGCTGAGGTGGAAGGAAGGGGCGTTCGGAAGTGGGGAAGTTCTGCCACTTCTTGGTGCTAAATTCGTAGAACTGATCGGGGCGGTAGACGAGCGGCAAGGTGGGCTGATGCTTCATGTAGAGGATGTTCAGCTCCTTGTAGGCCGCCGCGAGCGCCGCCTCGTCCTTGAGCTTCGGGATCTCGAAGAGCAGCTCGTCGAAGCGCTTCTCGTAGCCAGGCGCGCTCGGATCGTTGAAGCGACCGAGGTTCTTGTACATCTTCTCGCCTTCCGGCTTGAAGTCCTTGGTCGTCACCACGGCGTCGAAGCGCGACCACGGCTTCGAGGGCGTCGGCGCCGAAGCGGGGGTCAACATCAGGAGGTCGAAGTCGCCGGTGTTCTGCACCGTCCAGTAGAGGCTCGCGTCGATGAAGCGCTCGCGCGCGTCGATACCGACGGCGCGCATGCTCTTCACCACGATGCGCACGATCACCTCCCAGTCGCTCCAGCCCGTCGGCGACTTGATGAAGACGGTCGGAACCTTCTTACCGCTCTTGTCGCGCGTCTCGACGAGCTCGCCTTCGTCGTTGAAGATGGGCTGATAGCCGCCTTCCTTGAGCTCGGCCTTCGCGCGCTCCGGGTCGAACACCGTGGCGCCGTACTGCTTCGCGTCCTCTTCCGAGTAGTACTTGCCCTCGAGCCCGAACGGCAGGATGAGCCCCGGCTTGAGCGGCTCGCTGTAGCCGGAGACCGCGAGCTCGCGGATGTCCCGGTAGTTGATGGAGAACGCCATCGCGCGGCGGAGGTGCACGTCGTCGAGCGGCTTGTGCTTGACGTTGATGTGCAACATCGGGATGGCCGACGGCGAGAAGAACGGCTCCTTCTCGTACCAGCTGTGCACGCCCTTCTTCTGCTTGAGCCAGATGCGCGGCACGAAGGTGGACGACGCGTCGAGCCGGCCTTGCTGGAGCGCGATGCTGAAGGCGTCGTTGCTCTTGTAGATGGGGTGGACGACGTACTTGGGGGCCGGCTTCTTGCCGTCGTGCAGCACCTTGATGCCCCAGTAGTTGTCGTCACGCACGACCACCACCTTCTCGCCCGAGAAGGAGTGGAGCTTGTACGGCCCCGAGGCGACCGGATCTTTGTCGAACTTGAGCTTGTTGAACTCGTCGATGTTGTTGTTGAGCCGCGAGAGCTCGGGCTCGATGACGTGCTGCGGGACGATGCGCACGTCCTGGAGAGCGTCCAGCACGACGAGCGGGTTCTGCTGCTTCTTGTCGAGGACGAACTCGACGCGACGGTCGTCGAGCTGCTTGACCTCTTCGATGTAACCCCAGAGCGGCGCGACCGGGTGACCCGGGAAGCGCTTGCCGAGCTCGAACGTGTACTTGACGTCGAGCGCCGTGAGCGGCTTGCCGTCGTTCCAGTGCGTCCCCGGATTCAGCTCGACCTCGATCGCGCCTTCCTTCTGCGTGTACGACCGAGCGAGCAGCGGCTCGAGCTTGCCGTTCAGCGGGTTGTAGAAGAACAGGCTCTCGTAGAGCAGGTTCACGCCCGGCATGCTCGGCCAGTCCATCCAGCCGAGCAGCGGGTTGAACGTCGAGGGCTCACCCCACTGGCGGCCGCCGACGTAGAGCGTCTGGTCACGGGGGAAAGTGCTGGCGCTCGCGGCGTCGTCCTTGTCGCGCGCGACGCGACACGAGGACGAGGCGAGGCCGAGCAAAAGGAGGCTGCAAGCTAGCGCTCGCGAGAGGCGCGGTCGAACCATCGTCTTCACGAAATCCCTTTATGTTTCGGGCGAAGCGGGCAGCCCGGAGCAGTACGAGGACCACAGTCCCGCGTCAAGAGCGAAACCGGTTCCAGGTCAGGGGCCTCGGCATGTGTCCGGAGCAGAAGTTACCGCTCGCACCTGACGATGGAGCACCGCATCGTACGTCGTCTGCGACGGGTCGCGGGGACGATCCGCCGCTCGCGCGTCAGGCTCAGATTGAAGCGCTCGTCGAGACCCCGTCAGGCGCCAGAAGGTCGGTGATGCGCTGGAGGCGGGTGAGGTCCTTCGCGAGCACCCTCTGCAGCTCTCGCTTCTCCGTGTGCGCGAGCTCCACCGCGACCTCGTGCGTGTGCTGCACGAGCTGCTCATGTAGGAACTCGGCATCCTCTTTCGTGAGCTCGAAGGTCATGACGAATCGCAATATGAGCACGCGCCTCACGGGGCGAAAGGGGCTCGGGACGGCCCGTCGCAGGTGGTCTCTTCCCGAGCCGCCGCGCCCGTGCTGACATGAGTCGTTTCATGATAAGGGCGCGTACGCTCGGTGGAGTCTCGTTGCTCGCCGTGGCCTCGGCCGCCGGCAGCCCGGCGTGTGGGGACTCGGAACGTCCACCGGTCTGGAGCAGCGAGCGCGACGCGGGAGCCGACGCGAACGACGACGCCCCCGAACTCCTGCTCGACGCCTGTGTCGGAGGCCTGACCGAGGCAGCGCCGCTCCCCCTCGACCTCTACGTGATGCTCGATATCTCGGCGTCCATGCTCGACCCCACGGACACGGGAGAGAGCAAGTGGGATGCGGTGAGTTCCGCGTTGACCGAGTTCGTGACGAACCCGGCCTCCGCGGGGCTCGGGGTCGGTATTCAATACTTTCCCCTCGCGCGACCCGGCACGCCGGACGCGTGTTCGACCGACGAGGAGTGCGGCGAGAGCGGCCCCTGCTACTTGAAGCTGTGTTGGAACTCCCCGGCGTTGGCTCCCTGCGGCGAGGACGCCGACTGCGGCGCTGGTTCCTGCCTACCGCTGGCCGTTTGTGCAGAGGACGAGCGCTACGTCTGCCGAGAGCCGGGCACCGAATGCGTGGACGACGCCGGCCAGAGCTACGGGACCTGCACGCTCGCGACCGCGAGCGTTTGTGTGCACCGAACGAGTTGCCAGGTGTCCGACTACGCCGCTCCCGCGGTCGCCATCGGAGCGTTGCCGAACTCCGCCGGCGATCTGGTCGCGTCGATCTCGGCCCAATCGCCCGAGGGAGACACCCCGACCGGACCGGCGCTCGCGGGCGCTCTCGAGACGGCCAGCCGTTGGGCACGCGAACACCCTGAGCGGAGCGCCGCCGCCGTGCTCGTCACGGACGGGCTCCCGACCGAGTGCGAACCGGTCTCGATCGAAGACGTGGCCGAGCTCGCGGCTACGGGTCTCGCCGAGACGCCCCGCGTCCCGACGTTCGTGATCGGCGTGTTCGGGCCCGCTGACGTCTCCTCGCGTCAGAACCTCGAGCGCATCGCGCGCGCTGGAGGAACCGTCCCCTTCGTCGTGGATACGAGCGAGGACGTCGCCTCGCAGCTGCTGGATGCCCTGGAGGCCATCCGACAGACCCGGCTATCGTGCGAGTTTCGAATCCCCGGAGCGCCGCCGGGTGAAGCGCTCGATTATTCG
Organism: Pseudomonadota bacterium; assembly: GCA_023419055.1. Next base: position 7,785 of record JAEZYO010000004.1, read on the forward strand.
GCGGTGAACGTGCAGGTCACGAGCCGGGGCCGGAGCAAGCTGCTCCACTACCTGCCCGGCGCCGGCGACTGTGAAGCCGCCGAAGGCTGGCGCTACGATGTCGACCCCGCGGTCGCCGCTCCGACCAAGGCCTTGCTCTGCGAAGAGAGCTGCGCGGACCTTCAGGGCGACGCCGAAGCGTCCGTGGAGTTCGCGCTCGGCTGCAGCACCATCGTCCGCTAGACCCTCTCGCCCGGACGGCGGGCAGCACGGCGCCAAAGACCGAACCCCAGGACTGCCAGGCAGAGTCCACACAGAGCGCCGTCGAGCGGCCGCGGGGACACCGCGCACGCCGCACAGCCACCGCGCGCCGCGACGGCTCCCTGGGGGGGCGGCTCGGCCGCGCTCGATGACGGGGGCGCCGAAGGGGCCGGCTCGGACGGCTCTTGGGGCGGGGCGCTTTCGGGCTCCGAGGGCTGCTCGGTCGCGGGCGGGTCGCTCGCCGCGGGTGCCGTCACCCCGGTGGGTGAGTCGGCCTGGGCGAGCGCGGTCGGCGTGGGGCCGGCCGCGGGCGTGGAGGCGAGGGTCACGGCGGGCCTCGCTTCGCGCGAGAGCCCGCGCACGAAGCTCGTCAGCGTCGCCACCTCACGGGCCGTGAGCTGCGTCTCTTCGCTCGGAGGCATGTGCTCGTCCGAGCTCAGCGGCAGGCGAAGGCGCTGGATGAGCGGGCTCTTCTCGGGGTGCCCCGGGACGACCGCCGGACCTTCACCGCCGCCCTGGAGGAGATAGGCGAGCGAGTCCACGCGGAGCTTGCCCTTTTGCCGGATCTCGCCGTGACACTTCTCGCACTTCCCTGCCAAAATCGAGAACGGGTCCGCTGCCGGCGCCGCGGGCGCCCGCGAGACCTCGGAGGCCGCGGCGGGAGCGGGCGCTGCCTCCGGCTGGGTCGACTCGCTCGCCGCGTGGGTCTCCGGCTTCGCGCTCGCCGCCGGGGACGCAGTGGGTGAAAGAGAGGCGCTACTCACGGGTACCACCGGGGCGGCCCCGTCGAGCGCCTTCTCGAGCAGCGGGCGCGCGCTCACGGGCGGCAAGAGATCGCGAATCTTCGCCTCGTTGCTCCCGCCGCGATCGATCCAGTGCTCGATGAGGGCGATCTCGGCTTCGGAGAGCTGGGGCTTGTCCTTCGGGGGCATGCGCTCGTCGTCGTCGAGCGGCAGGTGCAGGCGCTTGACCAGCGGGCTCGCGGCCGAGTCTCCCTTCACGATCGCTGGCCCGCTCTCGCCGCCCTTCTCGATCTCCGCGAGCGTTCGTAGACGCAAGCCGCCCTTCACCTTCTCTGGCCCGTGACACTCGACGCAGCGTGCCTCCAAAATAGGGAGCACCGCCTGTTCGAAGAGCCGCGGCTCACTCACCGGCTCGCGCTTCGGAGCGCTCGCCGCGACCTTCGGCGGCTCCGCTCCCCCGAGCAGCGGCTTGAGGAGCTCCGGCGCGTACTTCGAGAGGTACGTGTCGCCCCGCGTCATCGTGCCGCCGAAGTGCGCTCCGAGCGAGAGCACCGCCAGGCTGCCGAACAACGACGACCTGTAGGCGAGGCGGGAGAGCGCGGAGGGCGCGTGCGACTGACGGACCCACGCGACCAGACTGAGAGCGCTACCGAGAGACGAAACGAGAGCGAGCCGGCGATGCCAGGCGAGCGCCTGGGGCGGAAAGTCACCACTTCTGGCAAGGAAGTGGCCGAGCACGAACGACGCCACCGCGCTCGCCACGAGCACGGGTAGCGCGAGACCTATCACCGGATCGATCCGCGCTCGCTGTCGGGGCGAGAGCGTCGCAAGCTCCCCGAGCGCAACCAGGACGAAAATCCCGATCGGCAGGTGCACCACGAGCGGATGAAACCGACCCAAGAACAGCGTGCCGCTCGACGGCGCCCCACTCGCGCTTCCGAGCGCGAGCTCCGCGACGAGGAGGATCAGCACGGCGCCTGCCGCAGCGAGCGCGAGCGGGTTCCGCCACCAAGGGCGATCGGGGCTCATGCAGCCCCTATCATGCCACAAGAGTGGACTGCTTCTTGCTTCGCCCTCCCGGCAGGAGGTCAATCATGAGCTTCGTCATGTTCGCCGTGGTAGGGCTCTTCGTGGGCGTCGTTCTGTACGCGATCGCGCTCAAGCGATTCGATTTCGCCCTTCCGCTCGGGTTCCTGATCGGGCTCGTCGCGGCCTTCCTGGGAGGGGTGATCGGGAACCTCATAGCGGGGCACCGCCTGGGGTGGATCACGCCTGCGAGCGCGGGAGGCACCGCGATCGCCGGGTTCATCGCCGTCGCCGGCATGGCAATCATCGCGCACCGCAAGCACCTCCGAGAGGGAGGCCAGTTCGAGGGAAAAATCTGGCAGCTTGCGCCCGCGAGGCGTCGTCCTCGGGCGTAGACTGCGCCCCATGCCTCACCTCGAGAATCTGGTCGTCGTCATCACCGGTGCGAGCGCAGGGATCGGCGCCTCACTCGCCGAGCTCCTCGGCGCGCGCGGCGCCAAGCTCACGCTCCTCGCGCGGCGCGAAAAGGAGCTCGCCGAGGTCGCGCGCCGATCGGGCGAGGACGCGCTGCCCGTCGTGACCGACGTGCGCTCTCGCGCCGACGTCGACGCGGCGGCTCGCCAGGCCATCGCTCGCTTCGGCCACGTCGACGTGTGGGTCAACAACGCGGGCCGCGGCATCACGAAGCTCGTCTCCGAGCTCACGGACGACGACGTCGACGAGATGATGCGCGTGAACGTGAAGTCCGCGCTCTACGGCATGCAGGCCATCTTACCGCACTTTCGAGAGCGGAAGCGCGGGCACATCATCAACGTCTCCTCCATGTTGGGTCGCGTGCCTTTCGCGCCGCTTCGCTCGGCGTACAGCGCGTCCAAGCACGCGCTCAACGCGCTCACGGCGAACCTTCGCATGGAGCTCGCGGAGCAGTACCCGGAGATCTTCGTCTCGACGGTCTCGCCCGGCGTGGTAGCGACCGATTTCGGTGTGCAGGCGCTTCACGGCGGGATCGACTCGAAGCAGCTGCCCGGCGCGCAACCCGTCGAGGAGGTCGCGCAGGTGATCGCCTCGGTGATCGAGGAGCCGCGCGCGGACGTCTACACGCGCGACGGCGCGCAACGGACCGTGGCCGCCTATTTCTCGGCCGAGGACCTGGGAGCGGCCGAGCGAGCGCTCGCGCACCCGCCGCGGCGCTAGCCTCGGAGCTCAGTCTTCGAACTCGGCGCGAAGCTCGAGATCGAGGAAATCCCCTGCAGCGATCTCGTTCGCGCGCGCCCTGAGCCAGCGGCGCTCGCTCGAACCCCGGTCGCCACTCGCATTCCGTCGCCTCCCCTTCTACGCAGCCCCAGCGCACATCGACGAGCTCGATGTCCGAAGGGGTCGCCCAAGGAATCGTCGACACGGAGAAAGGCTCACCGGCGGCAAACTCGAGGAACGAGGGCCGCTCGCCGGATCCGATCGACACGCGCTGCCGCAGCGGCGCCTCGCTCGAGAGCTCGATCGGCAGCGTCTCTTCGCAAGAGTCGACGAGCACGCCGGCGAGCGATCGCGCCGACGCCTCCACCGGCGCGTGCCCGGACGGCGCGCCGTAGTCGAGCATCGCGTGCCGGTTCGCTCCGCTCCATTCGCAGCCGCGTCCGAGCAGCGTCGTCTCGGGAGCGAGCTCCGGCGCCGCGCAAGCTTGGAGCGCCATACGGCTCCGCACCGTCGGATCAGCGGCCATCTCTGCCCAAACTTCGCCGATGTCGAGCCCGTAAACGCGACTGAACTCGCGCTCCACCTGCTCCGGCGAAGCCGAATACGGGAGAGCGGCGTAGAGGTCGAGGAACCTCTCCGCACCGTACGCGTCCACCAGGTGCGTCGTGAAGCGCGGAGCCCAGCCTGTCGCCGAGTCGACCGCGAGGTAGCTTTTCCAGTTTCGCGCGCGAAACGCGAGGTAGCGCTCTGGATCTTCCTGGCAGCTCGCTGCCGCGGGCGGCGCCTTCACTGAAGAGCGGCGGCGGGATCCCGAGCGGAGAGAAGAGCGCGTGCGCGATCTCGTGCTCGGTCGCTTCCGGGTCGCGTACGCGACGTTCCCGTTCGCGCAGCCCCGCAGTCCGGGAACAATCTCGCAAACGGCGTTGGCCTCGAGGTCATCGCGACTCGAGAACAGGTACACGTCGACGCGCCGGGCGCCGATCCGGGGATCCGGAAACGCGGCGCGCACGGCCGCCACGTAGCGCTCCAGTTCTGCGACGTAGCCGTCACAGAAGAGCGACTCGCCCGGGCGAGCGTGAAAGCGGAGCGAAGGCGACTCCATCACGACCCACTCTCCCGTGGGACGCGCGTTTCCACCACGGGCTCGACCCACACGCCGCAAGCCGCGTACCTGCCACCACCGACCGCTTCCTCACGGAAATGGGGCAGTAACATGGTTCGGAGTGCCTGCCTATCGCGCGGTTGCCCGAGCGATCTCGGCTGCTAACCTGAAGTCGTTGTTCCCGCTGTCCAAAGCCCCCGCCGTCCTCGCAGCCACCCTCTTCATCGGCGCAAGCTCGCTCGTCGCCACCTCCTCCAGCGCGGAGCCCTGCAAGCCTCGCACGCTCGCCGTGCCGGCGAAGACCTTCAAGCTCGTGGAGAAAGAGTCGGGACCGGTGAACTACTACAAGGTCGTCGATGACCCTCAGTTCCCGTTCATTCGCTCGGACTACAAGCCGCCGTACAAGACGGCGGTGATGGGCTATCAGCTGCCGGACAAGGAGCGCGGCAACGCGTCGAAGCTCACCTGGCTCTGGCGCGCCAACACCTTCCCGAAAGGCGGGGACGAGTGCGTGGACGGCAAGGGCGACTCGGCCGCCGTCGTCTACATCACGTGGAAGCGTGGGCTCCGCTGGTACACGCTGAAGTATGTGTGGAGCAGCGTCGGCACCAAAGGCAAGGTGTGCGACAGCAAGCGCAACCCCTTCGTCGCCCAGGACACGGTGATCGTCGAATCCGGCGGCCAGACCGGCGTCTGGAAGGAAGTGACGGTCGATCTCAAGGCTGCCTTCCGCAGGCATTTCGAGGGCGGCGATCCCAAAGCGGACGTGCCCGACTTCGCAGGCGTCGGCATCATGAGCGACGGCGACCAGACCAAGAGCCCGAGCTCCGCCGACTACGCGAAATTCGTGTTCACGCTCGACGGCGGCTGCGGCTGAACGCGCCTCAGCCGTGTGACGGCTCGGGGACCACCTTCCCGTAGGTGCCGTCGCGACGACGCCTACCGGAGAGACGCCGAGCGATCTGATCGAGCACGAAGCCGAGCCAGCCCTGACGTTGCTCGGTCAGTCTCACCAGCCTCTCGCTCTCGAGGTCGGCGATCCGTACCTCGAGACCAGAACGCTGATAGGCCCCGGCGATCGCGCGCAGATCTCGAGCGAGCCTCACTCCGTCCTGAACGACAGTGACCGAGTCGATGCGCTCTCTGCGTAGGTGCTCCGCCGAGGGCAAGTCGCTCGCGAAGAGGGTCCAGCGGTTGTCGTAGCTCGAAGGGAGCGGCCTCTTCCGGCCGGCTCGACGCGAGTCGAGGATGAAGACGGGGGCGGCGCCCGCACGCGCAGAAAACGCGCTCCGAAGTTGCGCGCCCCGACGCAGCCACCGGAGGACCGCTTTCATCTCGATGATCTCTCGGGTCGACGAGGTCGTGTTGATCGCAAGAACCGGCCGAAAGCCTCTCTGGCCGAGAGCCAGCCCCATTCGGACCGCGTAGGCTCCCGCCAGATCGACGATCATGGCGCTCCGCTCGCTTTCGAGCCAGTCGAGCTCACCCCACTTCCAGGGCGATTCCTCCGGAGCTGCGACGCTCTCGACGGATGGAAGCGCGGTGTCTCCCAGTGGTCCCCGGCTCCTCGGCATCAGCGTCGAAAACAGTGCCTGTTTCACCCACGGGCGCCACGCATCCTCCGCTCCCACCCAGACATCCTGCACACGCATCTCGACTACCTCCGGACCAGCACGACGACGTCTTGAGCTCGATGATCGATGAGCGGCGCCGCCGAGAGCCGGCCATAAAGACCGCAGGGCTCCCCGTCGACGACGTAAACCCCGACTACCGGGAACCGCGGCCCGTCCGGCGTGGCAATGGAAGCCGCTCGAAAGCGTCGCTGCGCGACCCACCTCCAGGGCATTAGCCTCGCGCTCCGCCAGTGAGCGCGTACGCGCTCCGCGCTCGTCGTCCCGGCGAGAGTCACCCGGTAGCCTTCGTGCCCGAAAGCTGGCTTCAAGACCCAGCCCTCCCCTCGAGCGAAGAGCGGACCGCGCGTCTCCGGCAGCAGGCGTGACCAGGTCGGCAAGCCCGCGTGAAGGTGGGGCCACGTGAGCGGGAAGCGCTTCGATTCGGTGAAGAGCGCGCGGAGCGGGTTGAGCCAAAGCGTATCCCGGCCGTGAGCGGCCTCGAGCCACTCCTCGAAGCCTTCGAGCCGAGACGACCATTCCGCAGGGAAGAAGCGAAAGACGGCGTCCAAGGGCCGGACACGCTCCGTGACCAGCGCGCCAGCTCGGTGACCTACCCTCCGAAGCTGCGTCGGATCGAAGAAGACGACCTTCAACCCGTGACGCTCGAACCTCGACGCCAAGAACCGAGCGACCTGATGATCATCCGTGTACTGCGTGAGGTGCATGATGCCCACTGTCGCCCCCGGTCCGGTCTTTTCGACGAGGCGCACCGCGAGGCGCTCCGCTGGATCGTCCGGCGGCTCGCTCTCCGCCACGTGCTCTGCGAAGAATGCTCCGACCGCGCTCGTCTCGTTCCAGCCGGCAGCGACATCGAAGTTACCTTCGGTGATGGCGACCTCGCCGTCGAGCGTCGGATGGAAGTCGAAGCGGCAATACCGTAGGCCGCGGGGTTGCCTGAGTCGCGACAGCGCGCGCCCGAGCCGCCACGGTAGGCCCAATTCGAGCTGGAGCCGCGGGCGGCTCGCCAGCTCGGCTTCCGCCAGCTCGGCTTCTCGACTGAGCGCTGCGGCATAGCCGCTCAGCGCTCGAACCGTCGCGCGGTCGACGAAGAGCGGGTAATCGCAGAGGCGCTCCTCGCCGCCGTCCGTGATGTTCCATTTGAACGCCTCGCGCACGGCGCGGCGTTTGACCTCCTCGAAAGCGGCTTTGGGGAGGCGGGCTCCCGCGCGGAGGCCCTCAAGCATCGTCGACCAACTGGTCGAAGACGGACGCGCGCCCGCTAGTCTCGATGCAGACGTCCAGGTAATCGACGAAGCGGGGAGGAGGTGGGAACCCTTCGGAGAGGAGCCGCTCGTTGTCGAAGTAGTCGATTCCGAGCTCGCCGAACCTGGCGCAGGCGGAGAGCGCGACGGCGAGCTTCCTCGCTTCGTTGTCGTCGCGAACCAGAGCTCGAAGCTCGCTCCGCAGCTCGGCGAACGCTGCGGCGGGGATCTTTCGCCAGTCGTTCGGCGCCGCCGTGGCGTCGAGCTTCTGCACCACCTCACCCAGCGTCTGACTCGCGCGAGCTCCTGCCGACACGTGGTACGTGTCGAAGCGCGGCCGTTCGAGCAACAGCAAGAAGAGCAGCGCCTCCGCGACGTAGTCCACCGGGACGATGTCGCGCCGATCGCCGAGCTCTGACGGTCCACGACGGAGCGCGGCGAGCGCGCGGCAATACCAGTACAAGCTGCTCGAAGGCTTGGTGCCGAGGCTCGTGTGCCCGATCACGACGGAAGGCCGAGCGATCACCAGCCGCTCACCCAAGTTCATGGAGCGGAGGAGCAGCTCCGCTGCCGCCTTGGACCGCGCGTAGTCGTTGACGTGGCCGTGCTCGGCGCGCGGAGCGTCACCCTCGAGGACGACGCGATTCGGCCGATCGCCGCAGCAATACGCCGTGCTCACGTGCAGGAACCGCTCGAGCCGGGGGCTTTGCCGCATTCGTTCGGCCAAGAGCTTCGTGCCGTCCACGTTCGACGTCCACACGCTGCGCTTGGGCGCGAACGAGGTGCACGCGGCCGAGTGCACGACGTGAGTCACCTCGTCGAAGGCGGGATGCGCGTACGTCGCTTCGGAGGTCAGGTCCCCGACCACGAACGAGAGCGCGCTCGCGTCGACCGCGTAGTGAGCGAGGGCCTGCGAGGCTCGCGCCCTTCCGTGCTCTTCGTCCGCACCTCGCACGACCGCGATCACCGAGTGTCCGCGAGCGAGCAGCGCCGCAGCAACGGCGCTCCCGACGAAGCCGGTAATGCCGGTCAGAAGGATACGGATCCCGTCGCTGCGCCCCCGCTCGAATGTCCCTTCGAGGGCGCTTTCATGCTCCATCGGACTTCTCGATCATGCTCCGCGAGGTGCGTCTCGAGCAAGCCACGATTGGAAAATGGTGCGGGGTACGAAATGTGAGCGCCGCGAGCGCGAGCGTGGACACTTGGTCGCGTGACTCACCAAAAATGGGCCAGAGTTTTCGCTCCCCTTCCGCTCCTTCTCGCCTGTAGCAGTGAATCGTCACCCTCCGGGTCGAGCACCGGAGGTTCCGGCGGGGCGTCCGGGTCTCCGGGAGGACAGATGGGCGGAGGCCAGGGCGGAACTTCCCCTGGCTCGGGAGCCGGTGCCGGTTCCGGCGGTGCCGCGGGGAGCCTAGGCGGCAGCGGAGCTGCAGCAAGCGCGGGGTCCGCGGGCAGCGGCGCACTCGGCGGAGCGGGTGGCAGCGGCGGCGCGAGCGGAGCCGGAGGGAGCGGCGGCACGAGCGGAGCCGGAGGGAGCGGCGGCGCGGGCGGCGCGCCTCCGACGTGCCAGGGCGGCAAGGTCGTCCACTTCGTCTACTTCGTCGAGAAGGACGCCACGTTCCGCGAAGAGCAGCGCGCCGACGTCGAGCAACAAGCGTACGCCTTCCAGCAGTTTTGGTTCGATCAGCTCGGGGTCACGTTCTACCTGAACTACCCCGTCGTCGACGTCATCATGGCCGACCATGACGCCGACCACTACCTGACGACGCCCGACGG
>JAEZYO010000763.1 GCA_023419055.1 Pseudomonadota bacterium
GGCTTTACCAGGTAGTCGTCCGCGCCTGCCTCGAGCCCGTCGATGCGCGCCTCTTCACCGGCGCGCGCCGAGAGCATGATGACGGGGATGGTGCGGGTCTCGGGGTGCTTCCGCAGCTCGCGCAACAACGCGAACCCGTCGAGGTTCGGCATCATCACGTCCGTGAGGATGAGATCCGGCGGGTCGCGACGTGCGCTCTCGAGCGCTTCCGCCCCGTCCGGGACGGTCGAGACCCGATACCGCTCGCGCACCAGACGCGCGACGTAGTCGCGCATGTCGGCGTTGTCGTCGGCGACCAGGATGCGTGCCCCCGAGCCAGCTGGCGACACGGCTTCGTTCTGGGATGAGGAAGCCGGAGCTCGGTCGCCGCTCGCGTCCCGACCCGGCCGCTCACTCCCATCCGGGTCGGGGAGCCAGCGGAACGCTTCCTGGACGTAGGGCTCGGCGCCGGTGGCCGTGGACGACGTGACCCGCGCCGCGGTCACCTGTCTCGGCGGCAAATGTTCTCGCCCGAGCGGGATCACCACCCGGAAGGTGGAGCCCGCGCCGAGCGTGCTCTCGACTTCGATGCTGCCGCCGTGCAGGCGCACGAGCTCGTGCACCAGCGCGAGACCGATGCCCGAGCCCTCGTGGGTGCGCGAACGCGACCCCTGCACGCGGTGAAAGCGTTTGAAGATGTTCCCGATCTCGTGCTCCGGAATGCCGGTCCCCGTGTCGCGCACGGTGAGCTCCACGTGCTCGGCCCGGAAGAGCAAGCCGATCGCGATGGTGCCGTCGAACGTGTACTTGAGGGCGTTCGACAGCAAGTTGAGGACGATCTTTTCCCACATGTCGTGGTCGACGAAGACGACCTCGGCGGAGGGCGGGCAGGAGACATCGAAGGTCAGCCCAGCGCGCTCGATGGCGGAGCGAAACGCGCTCGCGAGGTCGGACGTGAGCGCGGCGAGATCGGTAGGCTCGAACGAGGCCTGCGCGCGTCCCGCCTCGATGCGAGAGAAGTCCAGCAGCGAGTTGACGAGCTTGAGCAGGCGGAGCGCGTTGCGGTAGGCGGTGTCGAGGTTCTTGTCGACCAGGGCTCGTTCGTGGGACTGAACCGCGTCCTCGAGCGGCCCCAACATCAGCGTGAGCGGCGTACGGAACTCGTGGCTCACGTTGCTGAAGAACGCGGTCTTCGCGCGATCGATCTGCGCCAGCGCCTCGGCGCGGTTGCGTTCGATCTCGTACGCTTCGGCCGTCGCGATGCTGCCGCCGATCTGCGCCGCGACCAAGCCGAGGAAGCCGCGGTAACTCTCGTCGAACAGCCGGTAGGGGTTCAGGCCGACGACGAGCAACCCGGCGCGACCGGTCTGCCCGGAGCGCGGGATCGGCACGATCGCGGCGCGAGTCGGTGGGGTGTCCCAGGAGCCGGTAGGGAGTGACGAAAACCTCTTACCGAGATCGTCCACGACCACCGCGCGCTGGGTCTTGAGCGCTTCGCGAGCGTGCAAGTACTCGCTCGCGTCGAGCTCGAAGCTCGGGCTCGCGGCGGGGTGCCCCGGCGCGATGCCGCTCTGGCCAACGAGCGTCGCCCGCTTCTCCTCGGCGTCCACCGAGTAGATCAGCGAAAAGGGCAAGTCGCGCCCGGCCGACTCGAGCGCCTTCGAGGCGCGGAGGCAGGCTTCCGACGCGGTGTGCGCGTCGACTCCGCTCGCCGCGACCTCGCGCAAGACAGCGAGCTGTCGCTCCCCGATGATGCGCCGGGTGTCGTCGGTGTTGGCACAGATGAGCCCGCCGGTCGTATCGTCGTCGTTCGGCACCGGGCTGTACGAGAACGTGTAGTACGTCTCTTCCGGGTAGCCGTTACGCTCCATGACGAGGAGCAGCGCCTCGTCGTAGGTGCCCACGTTGTCGCGCATCGCCGACTCTGCTCGCGGACCAACCTCGTCCCAGATCTCCTCCCACACGATCGACGCCGGCTGACCGAGCGCCTGGGGGTGCTTGCCTCCCACGATCGCCTTGTAGGCGTCGTTGTAGAGGTTGATGAGCTCCTTGCCCCACCACACGAACATCGGCTGCTGCGAGGTGAGGATGATTCGCACGCAAGTACGCAAGCTCTGTGGCCACGACGCAGGCGGACCGAGCGGCGATCTCGACCAATCGATGGCTCGAATGCGCGCTCCCATTTCACCACCACCAGCGAGAAAAGCAGGCGTCTCGTCCGAAAGCTCGAGGGCGATCAGCGACTCGTCGACGATCACGGACGTTGCGTAGCCTGTCGGACGCGGGTTGTCACTCGCGCCCCCGAAGCGCGGATCGCCGGCGTTCGCTTCGACGAGCGCTCGATTGTGGCGCTGTGCCACGCCGGCTCTTCACCCTGGAGGTTGGTCCCGATAGAAGCGCCACGCCGAACTAGCTCCTCGTTCCAGAGCGAGGCAAACTGCCTCGTCCGCAGGGGCGACGAGGGGTACTCACGAGGTCGTGATCCGTTTCGAGTCGATGAACCAGAACCGGCGCCTCACTCGTTGCAAGACGCCGCGTTTCGACCCGGTGTTCGCAGCCGTTCACGCGTAAGTCGGCTGCTTTCCAGGCCTTTCGCTTCGCAGCGCCGTCACTATGTTGGTGTAATGGCGACTAAAGCGGAGCGGTACCGAGCCGACGAACAAAGGGCCAATCAACTTACCAACCAGATGACGAAGCACCCTCCTCAGGCCAGCAAGCCCCAGCGCAAGGAGGTCGTCAGTCGCCGGACAGAGCGCGTGAAACCGCTGGCGCGCAACCACGACAACCGTTCGAGCAACAAGGGCGGCTCGGCGCTCGAAGCTTCGGCGAGCGGCCGCCCCTCTCGCAAGTCGACGCGGGGTAGCTCCGGGCACGTCAAGCTCAACTCGAACCTCACTCGGCGCACTCGGCGCAACGTCACCTCACCCGTGCAGCGAGCTGCCCAGGCCAGAGTGCGCTAGCGCGCATCTCGTCACCGCCTGGAGACTCGTAAGGGATCGAGGTTGCTCCATCTTGACGACAAGCCTTTCCACAGGCCGTGGAAGGTGTTTGTACCTTCGGGTGGATCTACGAGACCCGCAATGGAAAGCGATTCGCGACTACGTGCCGAGTGACGGCCACGCAGCAAGGTGGGATGGTCGGAAGGTCGAGCGCTCCCTCGCCTTCCTCAAATTGGGCTGCCGTCTCATCCTCCTCAGGCGGCCATGAGACGTGCTCTAGCCGAAGCGGACTCCAGTGGAGGCGATCTACAAGCCCTTGCAGTTTGCGTAGTACGTGACCGTCGCGGGCCAGTCCGAGAATACGCCGAGCACTCCGACGCCCTGAGCCAGGACGTCGAGCAACTCGAATACGTCCCCGTCATTGTCGATCACGCTCGAGATCGACTGGTAATAGTAGCCTCCACCCCTCTCGAGGGAACCCGAGCGCTCGAGCGTCCAGGTGATGATGTCGAGACCCGCCCTTTTCGCGGCGAGCGCGTAGTCGGAGGGCACGATCTCGTCACCGTCGAGCTCGACCAGCGCGAAGGTGGGCGGCGCCACGATGCGCACGCCTCGATCGGCGAGGGCCTGCATCCCGGCGACGGCGGCAGCGTATCCCGCGGGTGAATCGACGCGCGCGTCGAGGTAAACGGCCTGCTTCCCGAACGCGGGCTCTGCGTCTATCCAGTAGAGGACGTCGTTCAGGCTGAACGACTGCGGGAACACGTTCCCGGCCTCGACGCCTGCGGCCTCGTACTCATCGACGAGCTGCTGGGCATATTCTTCCTGGGTGTAGGTTCCGTTGAAGGGCATCGGCACGGACGCCTGCTTGAGCTCGGGAATGAACTTCGCGCCGAGATCCCGAAAGAGCGCGATGCTCTCGGCGTGCGTCAGCAGCGTGCCGCAGGACGCGTGGAGCTCGGTGCCGAAGTTCCCGGCACCCTGCAGGTACTGCTCGACCGTGGTGGCGTGCGGGTCGCTAAAGTCCATCTTGCCGCAGAGGCTCTTGAACTCATGGAGCGTGATGTCGCTCGTGCAGCATCTGGCCGACGCGGGCATCTTCTTGGCCGCATCGGCCGGCGTGAACGGCATCGAGCACTTCGCAGCCAGCGGCGTGGCCAGGATGTTGGTGGTCGTGTGCAGATCGCATTGCGAGTGGCGGCAGACGAGCTCGTGGTCCTTCGTGAAGGTGACGTCGCACTCGATCACGCCGGCGCCCATGCGGGCGGCTGCCTCATAGGACTCCTTCGTGTGCTCCGGGAAGCGCAACGGCGCGCCGCGGTGCCCTATGGAGAACGTGGACTTCTTTGGCTCTTTCTTCGAACACGCCAGGAGCTCGTCCTTGAGAGGCCCCTCATCCATCTCGTTCACGAGGAAGGAGGGGCGCGAACCGAGCTGAACGCTCGGATCCTTCTTCGGACGACGGTGGTGCCTCGGCGGCTCGGGGCGTTCCCAGCGTGTTCCGGCGACGGCCTCGGTGGGTGTCTCGGCGCTCGGTCCAGAAGCGCTCTCTCGACACCCGGCGACCGTGAAGAGCGCGAGAGGGACGGTGACCGCGGCGCCGACTCCATTTCGGATCACTCGCACCTCCGTCGATTGCGGGGAGAGGGTCCTCTCGTCAGTACAGATCGCCCGGCTTGGTCAGGTTCCGGGGCAGCTCGAGCGCGAGCACCGGAATCCCCGCCTCGCCGTCCTGGACGTAGCGATAGCGCGCGAGGTTGCCGACCACACGCTCGACGTAAGTCTGCGTTTCTTGGTACGGGATCCGCGCCACGAACACGTCGAGCGGGAGGTCTCCCGCACCTTCGAGCCAGCGAAACACCGCTTGCGGCCCGGCGTTGTAGCTTGCCGCGGCGAGCGCGACGTTGCCGTCGAAGAAGCCGAGGAGCTTCTTCAAGTAGTGGCTACCGAGCTTCACGTTGTACGCGGGGCTATTCAGGCGTTCGCGGTCGAACGGGACGTTCAGCTCCTGCGCCACCCTCTTCGCCGTCGGCGGGATGAGCTGCATCAAACCGACAGCGTTCGCGGGTGAGACGACGTCGGGGCGGAAGCTCGACTCCTGACGCATGATGCCCCAGATCAGCGCCTCGTTCAGGCCCTGACTCTGGCTCGCGTCGCGCACGACGAGCTCGTGAGGCCGCGGGTAAACACAGTCCCATTGCCACAGCGTCGAGGGTGACGGCGCGTTGCGGAGCGTCGCCGCGCTGACGGCGTTTTGACCGATCTGGTAGCGACGGGCGGCGAAGTCGAGCTTTCCGTAGGCGCGACAGAGCGCTTCGTGGCCGCGCCCCGCGTGGCGACCCTCGATCTCGTGCTCGCGCGGCTTGAGCTCCGCCTCCGCTTCCCGATCGAGTCCGAGCTCGTTGAGCAGCGCGACCGCTTTCGGCAGCTCGGGCACGACGGGCGCAAACGCCGGCGCCGGCTCCGCGAGCGGACTACCGAGGAGCGGCGGGCAAGTCTCTCCGAGTCGTTCGAGCCGAGCCCGAGCGACCAGCGCGGCGAAGCTCAACGGTTGCTCGTCGATCGCCTCGCGGAACAACTTGATGGCGGCGTCGCGCTCGCCGGCTCCCGCTCGAGCTGCGCCCTCGAGCTCGAGCAAGCGGCTCTTCTCGCGGGAGTCGCGCGCCGAGGCGCGCAGGATGGACAGCGCGCGTGCTGCGTCAGCGAAGCGCCCTGCGGCGAGCAGCGCCGTGGCGCGCTCCGAGCCCGCTTCCTTCCCGTAGCGAGCGCGCTTGCCGAACTTGGCGAGGTAGCCCTCGTACGCCTTGATCGCC
>JAEZYO010000076.1 GCA_023419055.1 Pseudomonadota bacterium
CCACGGTTCAGCCCTCCTATCCGTCACGGGGCGCGCAATCGACGGAGGTAGAGGTTCACGCGCGACCTCACAGGTGCACCGTCCAGCCGTTCCATTCGTCGGCGAACGCGCTCGGGAGCACGAGGTCCCACACGGCTTCGCGCAAGCAATCCGCGAGCAAGCGATCAGGGCGCCCGCGCAGGACGGGATCGACACTCACGATTTCGGCGGAAGTGGTTTCGAGCGTGACGCTCGCTTCACCGGGTCGCCCGCCGCAACGTCGATAGCCCGCGCCGATCGCCTGCTGCAAGAAGGCGTCGTGCCCAGCTCGGCGTACCCTTCGTGAACGATGAGCTCGGCCACGTGGGATTTCTCGACCAGGAGCTCCGAGCGTTCGCCGAACACCACGTCTGCACGTGATGGGCTCGATAGCGTCCACACCAGGAGCGCCGCCGAGACGAGGCTACGGACCCACCTGCCGGAGCCGAGCTTCATGGGGATGAAGGGGAGACAGGTCGCTCTCGCCGAAGTTCCACGCTCCTCCCGCCCAGGTGGGAGGATTTCACAGCAGAAGCTGCGCCGGCGAGGCCGTATCCTTCGCGGGTGAACGCTCGCCTCCGCATCAAGGCCTGGCTCGACCGCCGCGACCTCAAGCTATTGCTCGGGCTGTTCGCGCTCGGACTGCTGGCGGTCACGTTCCTGGTGCTGGCCGAGTGGGTTTCCGAGGGCGAAGCGGCCGCGATCGATCGAGCGATTTTGCTCGCCTGCCGAAGGGACGCGGCAGGCATCCACCCCGTAGGACCGGCCTGGCTGGCGAGCTCCGTGGTGGATCTCACCGCGCTCGGGAGCGGCACGGTAGCGACGCTGATCGTGGTCCTCGCGTTCGGCTTCCTCGTGCTCGCGAAGAAGCGGCGCATCGCGGTGCTGCTCGTCACGGCCTGCGCGGGGGCGGGCCTCGCGATCTCCGTGCTCAAGGCTTTTTACGATCGGGGGCGCCCCGAGGTGACGCGTGTCATCGTGCCTGCGGAAGGCCTTTCCTTCCCGAGCGGCCATGCCGCCATCGGGATGGCGCTCTATCTCACGCTCGGAGTGCTGATAGCCGGGTCGCTCGAGCGCCGGGCGCTACGTCTCTATGTCGTGGCGGCGAGCGCCGGGCTCGCGCTCCTGATCGGGGTAAGTCGCGTCTACATCGGCGTCCACTATCCGAGCGACGTGCTCGCCGGGTGGACCCTCGGGCTCGGATGGGCGCTTTTTTGCGGGCTCGTGGAGCGAGCCTTGCAGCGGCGCGGGGCCATCGAGCGCGGCGCCACGGACGATGCCGGATCGCGCTAGGCGTGCTATCCCGGGCGGCGTGAAGCTCGAAAAACTGAAGGCCCTGCTCGCCGAGTACGGTCGCGTCGCGATCTGGACCTATTTCGCGATCTTCGCGCTCGTCCTCTTGGGTTTCTGCCTGGCCATCGCGTACGGCTTCGACGTCGAGAGCGCGAAGGGTGGGGCGGGCACGCTCGGCGCCGCCTACCTGGCGACCAAGGCGACGCAGCCGCTCCGTATCGCGGCGACGCTCGCCCTCACGCCGCTCATCGCGCGCCTCGTCAAGCGGTTCGAGCGCAAGGGTGCCGGGCCCGAGGCGTCGCGCTCGGCCGAACGTGGCGCGAGCTCGTCCTAGCGTCGCGAACGCTCAGGGTGGGTTTACGACGACGTAGCTGAGCTGGGTGCCGGAATACTGAGGTCGGTACCAGGTGTCGCCACACTGTTGGTAGGTGACCCCGCCGCTCGTGACCGAGGTGCAGGACGGCGGCAAGGAGTAGACGATGCTCCCGACCACAGCCGCCGTGACCGCGGCGGTGGCGCCGACGGCGACGGCCGTGGCCACCGGGTGATACCAACCGTCGTCGACGTCGTGCACGTCGATGTCTCGGTGGACGTTGACGTTGCGGTTGACGTTGATGTTCTCGTTGTAGTTGCGGTTGACGTTGGCTCCGCGGTTGACGTTGGTCCCACGGTTGACGTTGCCACGATTGACGCTGCCGCGATTGACGTTACCGGCGTTCCCGCGGTGCACGCTGGTGCGGGTGGTGTTGCGCACCGGCCGAGCTTCAGCTGCGCTGGTGATCGTCACGAGTCCGAGTACGGTGGCGAGGACGGCGGCGCCGGCCTGCGAGAAGGACGGTAGACGCATTTCGGCCTCTTCTAGGGCGACGGAGCGGCTTGCTCTTGGAAGAAAACGCGCTTCGCGCCCGGAGGCGGGGAGAACGCGAACACGCCGTCGTCGAACCTGGGAGCCAGATCCCAGGCCAGGTTCACCGTGTATTGGGGCTGCGACGGTTCGGTCTTGGTCGTGATGATGAACTTTCGGGGCAGCGGCTTGTCGCCTTTTTCGATCCAGAGCTGGAAGTCGACGTCGCTGAGTTGGAACGCGTACTGCTCGGTATCGACGCCTCTCACGCGGCTCGGGCCGACGTCGATCGCGCCGATCAGCGATTCTTCGTCGGTCGGGGCGGCGCCCCAGTAGAAGAGGTCGGCGAGGGGCGTCGCGATCCCGAAGCGGTTCTGGGCTTCTTGCAGGGTCTCGTTGATGGTCGGTGGTGCCTCGGCTTGCGCGTAGTACCCGACCTTCTCGCCGTACACCGTGAGCGTCTTGCCGTCGTAGAACAGCTGCCGTTCCTGACGATCCGAGCGCACGTCGATTCGGAACTTGTTCGGTCGTTGGACCTTCAAGTCAATCGTCTTTTCGAACTGAATCTTCTGCCCATTCAAGAGCACTTCATCGGTTGCCGTCTCCCCGCGAACCCCGAAGCGCGTCAGGGTACGAAGGTAGGCGCCCATCCGCTCGAGCGCGGCGATCGCCTGCGGATCCCGCTCCGGCCGCTGTGGCTCGGCGCCGGATGGCTGGGGCACGCTCTTGCCCTGATACGCGCCCCTGGCCCCCGCGGCACGTGAAGCCGCGGCGGTCGACCCCTTCGGCTCGGTCGGCTCCTTCTGGGAGTGGCTACAAGCCGCGAGCACGAAAGCCACACCCAGCGGGATGACGCGCCTCGTCCTCCTTCGAGGATCGCGCCGCGCGTCGATCTTCGACGGGGGAACACCCCTCACGAATCCCAAACTCCGCCCCATGGCCGAGGTCCCTTTCGCACGGACCGGCTCCTTCGAGCCGGCGCTCCTCCGTCATGAATAGAGCTCGCGCGGAGGCGGGCAAGGGGAACGTCCGCTCATGAGGCAGGGAGCCGCGAGGCGTTCTCGCGCGAGCGACTCAGAAGGAGATGTACCAGCCGCAGCCGGCGTTGATTCGCCGGATCTCTTCGCTCGTGCCCGTGCTCGGACAGAAGCCCGCGGGGTCGTGGAACGACGCGTTCGGCTGCCCGTCGGTGTAACAGACGCAACGCTCCGTGCCGCCCGTGCCCGTGCACTCGACGTGATACGAGGAGCCGCCGCAGTCGATGAAATCGGCGGAGCAACCGTTGCCGTCGATGGGACCGCCGCCGCCGGTGCCCCCCTGACAGGTGACTCGAGTCGGAATGTCCTCACCGGGACCGACCAGCCAGAACCCG
This sequence comes from Pseudomonadota bacterium, assembly GCA_023419055.1. The sequence continues at coordinate 3,528 of JAEZYO010000076.1, forward strand.
CAACCGACCTCGATGTCCGAGTGACTGGGACAGGTGAGCTCGACGAGGTCGAAGGTTCCGATCGGCGTCCCGTCGATCGAACAGGTGCAGAGCGGAGGCCCTTGTGGCGACTCGCTGCAGCTCACTGCGTACGAATGATCGTCCGTGCAGTCCTGCCAGCTCATATCGCAGGCAAAAGACTCGGCGCCGGGAGCGGGCCCGCCGCTCACCGATCCGCTACAGATGACCGGACCTTCTCCGTCGAGCGGCGGGGTGCCCGTTGTCGGGGTCGACACACCGCCGCCGCTGCCGCTGCTGGGTGGGTCGTCGGGGCTTTCGCACGCGTCCTCCTCGGCGTCGCTGAGCTCACAGGGGTGCTCGCCGCTAGCGTAGTCTTCGCAGGTGGACTGCGAGATGCAGCCCATGAAGCGCTCGCCCGCGGCAGCGCAGGCCTCGCCCCGATGCAAAAACTCTTCTTCGAAGAGCTCCCCGCACTCGGAGATGCATTCGTCCTCATCGCCGACGAGCCCTTCGATCTCGCAGAGGCCCAGGCGCGTGCAGGTCGATTCGCAGAAGTCCCCCGACTTCGCAGCGACGCGAGCCTCGGCCGAGCCCGACTCGCCGTCGTCGGCGATGTCGTTGTCGACCTGGCAGGCCGCGACGCAGGGCAGGAGCAAACCGAGCAAGAAGTATTTCATCGTCATCTCCGGGTCTCGATCCGTTCATGTCGCGAGCGAGGCTCGAGCTTCACGAAATCAACGGCCGCCCTCGATTTTGTCGAGCAGGCGCCGCACGCGCGTCCTGTAGAGATCATCGCCGCCTCGTGCGAGCTGGCGCTCGGCGAGCGAACGCGCTTCGGCGCGCCGCCCCAAGCGATAGAGCGCGTCGATCTCGAGCAGGGTGCGCTCGGACGCGAGCTGCCCCCGCGGGAAACGCCGCGCGTGCTCGCGTGTGCGCGCGAGCGCCTGCTCGGGTGACCCGGCGAGCGCGCGGCGCGCCTCTTCGAGCAGCGCCGTCTCTTCGGCGAGGCCGCCGGCCGGGGGAGAAGCAGACGGAGGGGAAGGGAGGCTCCGGCTCGGCAGATCGGGTACCGGATCGAGCTCTTCCACCGGCTCTTCCGACAGAGGCGGCGCGACGTCCCGAGGGGCCCGCGCGGGCCGCGCGGCGCGAGACTTCGGTGAAGGCGCGGGCGAGCTTTCGACCTTCACCTCGGAGCGCCGCTCGACGTACTCGAACAGGCCCACGCTGACCGACGCAGTGACGATGCCGAGGCCGACGCCGAGCGCCGCAGCGCTCTTGACGCTGAGCAAGGTAGCGAGCGAAACCGGCACGAGAGCAAGCCGCGCGACGCGAGCTCCGAGGCGCGCGCGAGTCTCTTCCTCCATCCCGGCCGCGCGCGGGGAGCCGTGCAGGGCCGCGCGGAGCTCCAGGGGCGCGGAGGCGTCGTCGACGAGGCGGATCGGATCGTCCATCACTTGGCTCCTTGGATCGAGCGCTTGGTGAGGCGCTCCAAGACTTCTTTCCGCGCGTGGTGCAGTCGTGAATGCACGGTGCCGATCGGCACGTCGAGGAGCTCCGCGATCTCGGCGCAGGAGTTGCCCTCGATCTCGAACAAGACGAAGACGGCGCGGTGCGTGAGGCTCAGCCGATCGAGCGCGCGAGAGAGAAGCAGCTGGTGCTCTCGGGCGGACGCGCGATCTTCCGGCGTGCTCGCGTCCACGCGCTCCGGTGGCTCGGGCGTGCGTTGCTCGAAGCGGAAGTAGGCGCGACGCCGGTGCCGGCTCGCGATCCGAAGGCAGATTCCGAAAAGCCAGGTGGTGAGTCGGCTGCTCGCGTCGTACGTGTGGAGCTTCTTGTGCACCACGACGAAGACCTCCTGAGCGACGTCTTCGAGGTCGGAGGCCGGGATCCCGAGGTGCTGCAGCGAGCGCCAGACGAAGTCGGCGTTGTCCCTGTACACGAGCGAGGCGGTCAGCGCGACCGGCGCCGGCGGAGATTCCTCTCCGGCAGACAACGTTTTCGAGAGCATGAGCTCCACGCCTCGTGAATCCCGGCCCACCCCTCGTTCCTTCAAAAAAAAGACAAGCCGAGTCCGGCGCTGAAAAGCCCCCCCAGCCAGGGCTCACGGAAGACCGCGTCTTCTTGCCCTTTCACGAACAGCCCGCGTCTCACCAGGTTCGAGACCAGGGCTCCGCGGAAACTCACGAACGCGTACCGACCGAGCGGGACCTGCAGGCGGCTGCCGCTCGTCAGGGCCACGAAGGCGAAATCCCCCGGGTCGGTCGGAGTAGGGCTCCTGACAGCGGCGTGCAGGGCTCCGACCATTGGGCCGACCTCGACCGTCCACCGCAGCGAGCTTTCGGGAAGGAGGTCGAAGGTGCCGCTCACTCCGAACGCCGTGAGCCCGACGTCGAAGACGGCGCCCTCGTGCGTTGCCGTGGCGCTTTCGAGGTAGAGCGCGCTCGCCATCACGCCGAATCGGGACCCCGGGCGGTACGCGGCGAACAAGCTTGCTCCGGGGCCAGGTTCGGGCAGGAGCCCTACCGCTAGCACTCCTTCGAACCCGACTCCGGCCGGATTTGGCGTGACGGTGGGAACAGGCGACGGTCTTTCCTCCACCGCCGCATCACGAGCCCCGGCGATTTCCGGCATCGCCACGTCTTTCGACGCCATCTCCGGGGGAGGAGCGGGGACCGGCGCGGGCTCGACGGCGAAGCTCTCGACGCTCGGGCGCTTCTCTTCGCTCGAGAGCGCCGCTTCTGGATCGATCAAGAGCGCGACCGCGAGCACGGTCGCAGAGAAGATCGGGTCGCAGCTCGGCTCTTCGCTCACGAGCTCGCGACGCCCGACGACCTGACCCTTCGGGTCACGCACTCTGGTCAGCGTCTCGAAGCCGCGAGGGCCGTGCCCGACTTGGATCTCGATCGAGCGCTCGGCTTGCTCGTCGAAGGGGACTCGACCGAGGCGTTTGGTCACTTCCCGCGCGAGGTCGGCTCGCGCCGGACAGGACTCCGCTCCTTCGCCGCGCACCCACGAGAGCGAATAGCGCTCCGGTTCGACGCTCGCGCTCGTTGCCGTCTGGGCGGACGCCGCCCCTGCCCCAAGGGCGATCGCGAGCGCCACGCTCAGTCCCGGCCTCCACGGCATCTTGCTCCCTCGCTCTACCAGCGAGCGAGCTCGGCGGAAACGAAAGATCGCGGAAACCTTGCAGGACGGCGGAAGGGGCACAACCGCAAAACGAGGAGGGCGACCAGGCGTGGCGGGACCTGCCGGCGGCCGAGGACCCAGAGGACGGCTTGCTCGCGCAAGTTCTGGGAGAGGTCACCGACGGGGTGATGGCCTTCGACCACGGCTTTCACTTCACGTACCTGAACTCCGCGGCGGAGAAGGTCCTCGGGCGCGGAACCGCGGAGCTCCTCGGCAACGAGCTCTGGGACGAGCTGCCCTCCCTGCTCGAGAGCGGCCCTCATCGCTCAGCTCCTGGATTTCACGCGCGTGCGCTCGAGCGGTGGGGATGCCGATCGAGAAGCGCCCGGTCGATCTGGCCGAGATTTGCCGGGGCGTGCTCGAAGAGATCGGCGCCGCGCATCCGTCGCGCAGCTTCGAGTTTTCGGCGAGCGAGGACACGACCGGTGTCTGGGACCCCGATCGCCTCGCTCAAGCGGTGAGCAACCTGGTCTCGAACGCGGTCAACCATGGCCGCGCCGAGAGCCCCATCATCGCCCGAGTCATCGACGAGGGGCCGCGCGTTGGTTTCTCGATCAACAACCAGGGAGAGCCCACCCCGGCGGAGAAGATCGCGCACATCTTCGATCCCTTCCACCGCGGAGCGAGCGCGGGCGGAGGTCGGTCAGGCGGGCTCGGGCTCGGGCTCTACATCACCGATCAGATCGTGCGGGCGCACCGCGGTAGGCTCACCGTCGAGAGTGACGCCGTGCACGGGACGACCTTCGCGGTCACGCTGCCGCGCATCCCGCCCCCGCGACCGGCTACTTGAGCCAGGGCGCTCGCCCGAACCTGGCCTCTGCGAGCTCGACGAACGCGCGCACCTTGAGCGAAAGGTGGCGTGAGCTCGGGTAGACGGCGTGCCACGCGACCGGCGGGCGAAGGTAAGTTTCGAGCACGCTGACGACGAGCTTCCGCTTCACGAGCGGCGCGGCCACGGGACTCGGCAGGAAGCTCAGCCCGAGCCCGGCCGCGACGTACTCGCCCAGGAGCGCGTAGCTATTGACCATGACGCGCGGCTTGATGTCCACGGTGAGCGGGCCGCGCTTTCCCGCGAAGCGCCACTGCGTCGGGTTCTGGCTGCCGCTCATCGCGAGGCACGCGTGGTCGCGCAGGGACTCGGGCCGGTCTGGGACCCCGTGCTCTTCGAGGTAGCGCTTGCTCCCGAACAGCTTGATGCGCTGTGGCTCACCCAGCCTGCGCGCGACCAGCGTCGAATCGGCGAGGGGACCGACGCGGATCGCGAGATCGAAGCCCTCCTCGATCAAGTCGACGCGCCGATCGGTCAAGTCGATTTCGAGCGTCACCCCGGGATTACGCGCGAGGTATTCGCTCACGATCGCGCCCATGACGAGCTGCCCGAGCTCTACCGGGACCGTCACGCGCAGAAGCCCGCGCGGCTCGTCCGTCAGGTCGGCGGCGCGGCGGTCGGCTCGCTCCAGCGCTTCGAGCGCGGGCACCACCTCGGCGTGGTACTGGCGCCCCGCGTCGGTGAGCCGCAAGGCGCGCGTGGTGCGCTCGAGAAGCCTGACGCCCAGCCGATCCTCGAGCTCGCTCAGCTTGTAGCTCACCGTGGATTTCGGCATCCCGAGCAGCGTTGCCGCGCCGCGGAAGCTGCCCGCTTCCACGACCTTCGCGAACACCGCCACGGACTCGAGATCTCGATTGGACAATCTATTGGACAGTTACTTCATATCAAGGTGATTGTCCAGGGCGCGTCCAGGCGGCACGCTCTGCCTCACGAGCGCGTAACGGCGCGTTCGCGACAGGAGAACCACCATGACCACCATCTTGATTCTGGGCGCCAGCGGCAGCATCGGTAGCTACCTCGTCCCCCTTCTCCGCAGGGATCCGAGCCTCGAGCTCCGAGCGCTCGCGCGAAACGAGGAGAAGGCCGCTCACCTGCGCGCGCAGGGGATCACTCCGTTCATCGGCGACCTCGACGACGCACGCAGCTTGCCTCCTGCGTTCGAGGGCATCGACCGGCTGTGGCTCCTTACCGCGTTCGGCCCCCGCTCGCCCGAGAACAGCATGAACGCCGTGTGGGCCGCGCGTCAGGCTGGCGTGAAGCACGTCGTGAGGCTCTCGGCGATCGGTGCGGCGCACGACGCGCCGACCAGAAATGGGCGCCTGCACGCGCTCTCCGATCGCGAGCTCGCGGCGTCGGGTATCCCGTGGACGGTGATCAAGCCGCACTACTTCATGCAAAACCTGCTGCCGCAGGTGCCCGCCATGAAGGCTCAGGGGGCGCTCTACCAGGATCTCGGAGAGGGCAGGCTCGCGATGATCGACGTGAAGGACGTTGCGGAGTTCGGGACGGCGATCCTCACGCAGCCCGAACGCCACGTCGAAAAGACCTACACGATCACGGGCCCCGCCTCGATCGGGTTGCGGGATGTCGCGAGCGAGTTCGGCCGAGCGCTCGAGCGCAGGGTCGATTACGTCGCGCTGTCACACGACGCCGCTCGGGAGGCCTTGGTCGGCGCCGGGGTGCCGCCCTGGTTCGCTGACGGCTTCGTCGAGTACGGCGCGGCCTACGAGAGGGGATGGGGAGACTTCACGACGCCCGATTTCGAGAGCGTCGTCGGCAGAAAGGCGACAAGCTTCGCCGAGTTCCTCGCCAGGAAGCCCTTCGCATGAGCTCCGAAACCATCGACCGCCGTGCCTACTTCGACCGCATCGGTTACCGGGGAGACGAGCGGCCCACGCTCGCCGCGCTGAACGAGATCGTCTTCCGGCACGCGACCCGCATCCCGTTCGAGAATTTCGATCCACTCCTCGGCGTGACCGTCGGCCTGGACGCTCCGTCGCTCGAGCAAAAGCTCGTCCGAGGCGGGCGCGGCGGCTACTGCTTCGAGCACAACCTCTTGCTCTTGAACGTGCTCGAGCAGCTCGGCTTTCGCGCGCGGCCGCTGTCGGCGCGCGTGACGTGGGATCGGCGCCCGGACGATCCGGTTACCCCGCGCAGCCACATGCTGATCGAGGTGTCGCTTCCCGACGGGCCACACCTCGTGGACGTCGGCTTCGGGGGCCTCACGCTGACCTCCGCGCTTCGCCTCGAGCCAGAGCTCTTGCAAGACACACCGCATGACCGGCTGCGCCTCTCGCGCCTGGACGAGGATCTCGTCCTCGAAGCCGAGCTCGACGGCGAGTTCCGCCCGCTCTACCGCTTCGACCGCGCTCGCGCCTACCTCTCCGACTACGAGCTGACGAGCTACTACCTCTGCAACAGCCCGAAGTCGCATTTCAGGCACGGGCTCATGGCGGCACGCGCCGAAGAAGGTGGGCGCTTCACGCTGCGAAACAACGTGTTCATCGCCCGCCGGAAGGACGCAGCGCTGGTGCAGCGAGTCATCCGGGACGCGGCGGAGCTCCGGGCGTTGCTCGGCGAGCACTTCGAGCTTCGCTTGCCGGAGACGCCGGAGCTCGAGCGAGTGCTCGAGAAGGTCGCCTCCGCTTGAGGGCTCAGGTCGCGCGGAGCGCGCGCAGGGCGGCCTGAAGCTCGACGCGCTCACCGTTGAGGAAGAACTCGACGCGCTGCTCGAAAATGGCACGAAGGCGCGTCGACAGCGGCAGGGCTAGGAATGCGTCCACGCTGAACGACTGCCCGGAAGCGTTCGTGCCGTGGTGCACGACGACGCTATCGAATGGATAGCGCACGGAAGCCTCAATGACCGAGGACCTCGTCGCGCGTGGTCGCGACGACGCCGATGATCTCCCCGATCAGCGACTGTTCGACGCCAAGCTCGGTGAGCGTCTCGACCAGGTGCTGCGCGACCAGGTCGAAGTGCTCGTTGGCGAGGCCCTTGTCCTTCACGAGGCGCGCGTGCGCTTGCCGGAGCGGACGAAACTCCGCATGCGGTCCTCCGAGCGCCCACATCATGAACCCGGTCATCTTCTTGACCTGAATGCCCATGTCCACTCCCTGGAAGAAGGGGCTCAGCTTGGGATCGGCGAGGATCTTTTGGTAGAGCAGGCCCGCGGTAGCCATGACGGCGTTCTCACCACCCACCCGGTCGTACAACGAAAGCGCCATGCCGGAGACTCTACGCGAGCTTTCGCGGCGCTCAAAGTGAGACGATTCCGCGCGGAAGCGCGCAGGGGCGCCCGAGTTCCAGCGTTCTCGCCCGAGCGGCACGTTTCTCGATTCGAAGGGGTCTGCTAAGCGAAACAGAGGCTAAGGTGTGAGGGTGCGGACTGTTCGTCGAACGTGGAAAGGGGCGCTCCTCGCGGGGCTCTGGGCCCTGGCGGCCCCGTCCGCGGCCCATGCAGCGCCCGCGTTTCGGCTCGTTTACGTGCGCGAGGCGGGGACCGAAAGCTGCCCCGAGGAGGTGGAGCTCCGCATGTCGGTAGCCGCTCGTCTGGGCTACGACCCTTTCTCGCCGAGCGCGGGTGCGGCAGTGAT
>JAEZYO010000126.1 GCA_023419055.1 Pseudomonadota bacterium
TGCGCTCGTGAAGTTCAAGAAGCTCGCCGGCGGCGGCTACTTCAAGATCGTCAACCAGTCGGTGCCGGAGGCCCTCCGCCGCCTGCGTTACTCGCAGACGGAGATCGCCGAGATCGTCGCCTACGTCTCGGGCACGAACACGCTCTTGGGCTCACCGCACGTGAACCGCGCCTCGCTCAAGGCGCGCGGCCTCACGGACGACGAGCTCGCCAAGATCGAGGCGGCCATCCCCGGCGTGTTCGATCTCACGCTCGCGTTCGCGCCCTGGGTCGTCGGCAAGGAAGCTTACGAGCGCCTCGGCGTCACGGCCGAGAAGATGGGCAAGCCGGGCTTCAGCCTGCTCAAGTACCTCGGCTTCTCCGACAAGGACGTCGAGGAGGCGAACGACGTCATCGTCGGGCGCATGACGGTCGAGGGCGCCCCGCACCTGCGCGAGGAGCACTACGCCGTGTTCGACTGCGCGAACCGCTGCGGCCGCATCGGTGAGCGCTTCCTCGCTCCGATGTCGCACGTCCGCATGATGGCGGCCGTCCAGCCGTTCCTCTCGGGCGCCATCTCGAAGACCGTGAACCTCCCGAACGAGTCCACCGTCGACGAGGTGCGCGAGATCTACGAGGAGGGCTGGAGACTCGGGCTCAAGGCGGTCGCGCTCTACCGCGACGGGTGCAAGGCCTCGCAGCCGCTCTCGACGTCCAGCAAGGAGCGCACCGAGAGCAGCGAGACCGAAGCGGCGCCGATCCAGGTCGCCGCCGCCCCCGCTCCGCTCACTCGGCCCGAGGGTAAGCGGGTCCGCCTGCCCACCAAGCGCCGCGGGTTCACGCAGGAAGCGTACGTGGGCGGCCACAAGGTCTTCCTCCGAACCGGCGAGTACGAGGACGGCACGCTGGGCGAGATCTTCATCGACATGCACAAGGAGGGCGCCGCCTTCCGCTCGTTGATGAACTGCTTCGCTATGGCCGTGTCCGTGGGCATGCAGTACGGCGTGCCGCTCGAGACCTTCGTCGAGCAGTTCACGTTCACTCGGTTCGAGCCGCACGGCGTGGTGACGGGCCATCAGAACATCAAGTTCTCGACCTCCATCGTCGACTACATCTTCCGCGTGCTCGGGGTCGAATACCTCAAGCGCTACGACTTCGCCCAGGTGAAGCCGGCCGAGGAAGCGGCAGCCATCGAGGATCCGACGCAGCCCAAGCATGTGGCAGAAACGCCTCAGCTGCCGAGCCTGCCGCCTCCGGCTGCAGTGGCCTCTGGACATGAGGCAGCCATCGAAGCTCACGGCGCGCTCGACGCGCAGCTCGAAGAGATGATGGGTGACGCGCCGGTCTGCGACGGTTGCGGCCACATCACCGTGCGCAACGGTGCCTGCTACAAGTGCTTGAACTGCGGCAACTCGATGGGTTGCAGCTGATCTCGCAGAAGGGGTGCGACCGCCGAGTCGACGCTCGGCGGTTGGCCCCCCGGTCGAGAAGTCGATCTAACTAACCCCATCGATCGGGCTGAGTCACCGCATCGATGCTTTGTTGCCGGGCGTGCTGTTGCTAGGCTTGCCACGGAAGGCAGTCGACCCCAGGTCGACTGTTGGAGGGACGACTCTGGAGGGGACAGCTAGCTCGAGGAGGGCGACCTGTCTCTGTCCAGAGGAGCCCGGGAGCACGAGAGGGGATGAAATGACTCTGTTCCGATTCGGAGACTTCGAGGCCGATGAAGGAGCGTTCGAGCTCAGGCGCGCCGGTACGCCGGTCCGAGTTCAGCGGCTCGTCCTCGAAACTCTTTTTCTGCTGCTCCGCAGCCGAGACCGCGTCGTGACGAAGGGCGAGCTCTCGCTCGGCGCGTGGAAGGGCCTCAAGGTGAGCGACGCGGCGCTCAGCAGGGCGGTCATGCTCGCGCGCAGGGCCATCGACGATCGCTCGGGGAGCGTCATCACCACGGTGCACGGCAAGGGATACCGCTTCGTGGCGGACGTGATCGAGGTGACGGAGAGCATCGGCGCGGCGGGCGAGCAGCCTACTTTCGAACTGCACCAGGAGGATCGCGACGCGACGCCGTCCACCCGCCTTCCGGGGCGGGCCAAGGAGCTTGCCTTCTTGCGGCGAGCCTTCGAACAAACGCGGGCCGGTCGAGGCCGCCTGGTCGTGGTGTCGGGTGAAGCGGGCATCGGCAAGACCGCGTTGGTCGAGCGCTTCGCGCACGAGCTCGAAGGGCGGAACACGTTCGTCGCCTGGGGACGCTGTTGGCGCCGCAGCGAGGCTCCGCGTCTCTGGCCGTGGCTCGAGATCGTGCGCTCGTGCGCGGGGGAGGTGCAGGCGGACGACGTGCTCTCCGAGCGCGGTCAGCGCTTGCTGCGCGAGCTCGATCTCGCCTCGGAGCGCACTGCTGCGCCCGGTCCTTCGGACTTGTTGGTCTTCGACGCGGTGTTGCGTTTCCTGTGCGAGCTCGGGCGAGCGCGAGAGCTCGTCATCATGATCGAAGATCTCAACTACGCCGATCAGGCGTCGGTCGCGTTGCTGGAGTTTCTACGCCAGCGCATCCGCGCGACGAGCTTGCTCGTGGTGGCGACGCGGCGGGCGGACGATCAGGATCGCGGCGGGCCGCTCGACGAGGCCGGGCTGCACGTGGAATCGCTCGCGCTCTCGGGCTTGTGCAGCGTCGGCGTGCGGCTGATGGCGGAGGCGATGGGGCAGGCGCTCGATAGCAGCCGCTCAAGCGCGGTTCAGAAGGTGACCGGCGGCAACCCGCTCGCCGTTCGCGCGCTCGTGCGCTCGCCGGAGCTCGAAGCACTGGAGACGCGCGACTGATCGCGCGCCGGGCTCACGAAAAGCTAAGAGAAAGCTCAGAATCTGCTCGAGACCTTCCGTGTTACTGGTCTCGAGCGAACGAAGGGCAGCATCGAATTCGGCGTGATTTCACGGCGATTCGTGGACGCTCGTCCTCCGTTCGCCGACTGAACGACAAGGGAGGAAACATCATGATCAAGAAAGCACTCATGGGCGCGGTCGCGAGCCTGGTCGCCATCGGCGCGTTGGCGGGTTCTTCTAGCGAGGCGGAGGCGCGCTCGGTGACCGCGGCGACCGGCGCCGCTCGCCTGGGATCGCAGGTCAACTGCTTCAACAAGGACTTCTCGACCGGCGCGGTCAACAGCACGTGCAACGCGGACTTCCTGGTCGGGCTCGTCGCAGACACGGCCGGCGCGAAGAACATCAACCTGACCGCGCGCGCGACGGCGGCGGGGGCGTCGTGCCGCGTGGTCGCCAACAACCGCTTCGGGACGGCCATTTCCGCGAGCCCGTTCGTCCCGCTCACGGTCGGCGGTTCCTACGTGTCCCACTTCCTGAAC
>JAEZYO010000176.1 GCA_023419055.1 Pseudomonadota bacterium
TCGCCACGCCACGGTCTGCTCGTCCTCGTGGTACTCAGTTGAGAACTCCTGCACAAGGCCGTGAACGAACGCCGTCGCGTGGCGAGGATCGGACTTGCGCGCGCCAACTTCCTCGGCCGGGAAGACGTCGAAGAGCAGCGACAGGTGGGCCGCGTGGGTGTCCGGGCTGATGCGGAAGTCCTTGGTCGAACGCACCGCGAAGCGCAGCTTCGGGTGACCGGTACGGCCGAGCTCCGAGCGTTGCTCGTGTTCGACGAGATCTACGGCTATGTGCCGCCTCACCCCGCGAACCCTCCCGCCAAGCGCGCCATCGTCTCGCTGATGAAGCAGGCGCGCGCCTTCGGCGTGGGCGTGGTGCTCGCGACGCAGAACCCGATGGATCTCGACTACCGCGCGCTCTCGAACGCCGGGCTCTGGTTCGTGGGGCGGTTGCAAACCGACGCCGATCGTGAGCGCGTGGTGGAAGCCATGGCCGGCCGCGACGGCCGCGAGCTCACCGAGGTCGTGCGCGTGCTCGCTCCGCGCTGGTTCGTGCTGCGCTCCCCACGTCACCCCGAGCAGCCCCTGCTCCTCCAATCGCGCACCACGCTCTCCTGGCTCAAGGGGCCGCTCACTCGCGGCGATCTGCGCAAGTTGAGGGGAGAAGGCTCAGAGGGCTGAGCACCAAGCCCCGCTGCGGCAACCGAATCAGCCCAGGTCGCCAGCTCGATGTCGCCGGCGTCCGTCGGGGACCCTGACCAGCGACTGCGGTTCTTGCCGCTTCAACGATCGTGAGTTCGCGGTGCCCTTGCAAGACGCAGTCGCGGCCAGTTGGGACTGCGTGCTGCCCCCGTGCGGCAACGCGATGCGGCGTCCTCGGCTGCCCTGCGCCTGCGCTCAGCAAGCAACGCAGCGCTGCAAGTTCGACGTTGCCGTTCATGCAGCGCGCGAGCGTGGTCGTTCCGCGAGAACATCCAGACCCAAAAACCTCAGCCGCATTCGACGTGAACGAGAACGTCGGCTTCATGGCCACGAACACCAGCCTCTTGGATGGTTGCTGAACATAAAGAAACAGCAACCAATCGAACTTCTGCATTGCCGCATCAAGACCCAGCCCGAAGCAGACAAGCTCCGTCATCAATGTTAAGAAAAATTAAGCTCGCCCCCTGCCTCGATTAGTGCATCATGGAGCCCGCAACTGGATTCTTATGGTCCACAATGTAGACAGCGGAAGGGGGCAAGAGGGCTATCGAACGCCACCGCGCTCAACTACCCACGGCGCAACGCCAGATCGACGGAAATCATGCTGGAAGCGCGACTCTGCACGGCGCACGTTCGCGCCCGTTCCGAACGCGGTTCAGACTTGCAATTCAGACAGATCAAGCGCCTGCCTCGAAGTACCAGAGATCTCTGAGCATTCTAACTGAAAATGAACTCAAATCAGATCTTCGCTTCTCAGCGAACCTTCCGGATGTGGCTGTACACAGTCAGCCATCGGACACTGCTACTCCGCAGCGTCAAAACTGGCGAAGCGCCGACTCGCGTCGACCTTCTCTTCAAAGGAGTGAAGCACATCAGCCTGGCATCTGAGCTAGAGGGAGCAGACGTGCATATCGTGGAGTCCGCGCCATCCTCAATGCAGCTAGCAACCGACGAGATCGTATATAAAATCGAATCGTCTCGAGGTGCTGGCTGGGTGATTGCTACGTTCTTCGACTGGTATGAAGACAGTGGAGAACATGACGATGATAGCCATTTCTCCCTTCCCAAGGTTCATTGGGGCTAACGACGCACTCTCATTAGAAGAAGTGAAGAGGGATAGTGGGAATGATCAAGCAAATTGGGATGAGCGTGTTCTCCTTGATCGCCCTGACGGGCTGTGGCTCGAACCTGAAGATGCAGTGGGGCGAGCCGCTCGAGGTGGATCGCGGCTACGCGTTCGACAACACGCGCTTCAACCAGCGAGGCAAAGAGGTCGACCGCAGCCACGTCAAGGCCGAGCTCCAGGAGTACGAGGAGTCGGCTCCGGCGATGAAACGGGGCAAGAGCTTCGAAACGGGCGCGACGATCGCGCGTGGGGCTGGCCTCTTGGGGCTAGCTCTCGGTACGACGTTTCTGCAGACGGAGACGGACGGAGCGGTACCGCTCATGGCGGTAGGCGGCGGCGTCCTTGGCCTCTCGATCGGACTGAGCTTCGCTGCGGAGGGTAACTACGTCGAGGCGGTGGAGCGTTACAACGAGCGAGTGGGCGGCTCGCAGCCAGGTGCAGTTGAACCGCATTGAAGGTCCCAGAGCGCATCTACGGAGCGGCGCCTTGGCGGAGCGCCTCACGAATGCGGGTGAGCGCTCCCGGCAAGTCCCGCTGGACGAGCTCCGCGGGAAGCCGCAGAACCCGGTAGCCTGCCCGTCTTCGACCTGCCGCTCGAAGCGCTGACCCCCGCGGCCTTCAAGAAGACCCTCGCTTAGCCAAGGCACGACTTCGCACGCTCCGCATCCCGCCTTCGCTGATCGGTCACATTGCACTACGCCACCCTCACCTCGATCGGCACTGAAATGGTCGTTGTCCAGGCGCCGTATCGCCCCCGCGCAACCACTAGCCCGATGGCAACATCGGGCTTCTTACTTTTGTGGTCCGGATTCGGACCTACGCGGCGCGGGGTGAGATGCCGCTCTCAGAAGGTTCGTCCCATGCCGAGGTCGCGTCAGCCGACTCGATCGTGCCCGCACAGCAGCCGTCAAGGTCGGCCGCAACGAACCGTCCCCTCGCGGCAGTGGCAAGAAATGGAAGCGCTGCTGCGCAGCGCCGGCTTCGATTCAGTAACAAGTGCGCCGACGAGAATTTCGCGAGCAGGCCTCACCCAGGAGACCTCCCGCCTCACGATGGACGGCCGCCACTCGCGCGAATCACCTCGCCCGTCACTGCGGTATTGAGCGCTGAGCAGAGGAAGACGATCGTCGGCGCGACCTCCTCGGGTGGAAGAAGGCGCTGAATCGGGTAGGCCTTCTCGCGCTGTTCGCGGATGGTCGGAGGCAGCGCCGCCGTCATGTGCTCGGTCAGCGTCGCACCGGGAACGACGACGTTGATGAGGACGCCCATCGGTCCGAGCTCCCTCGCGAGGGTGTTCGTAAGGCCGTGAAGGGCGGCCTTTGCAGCACCATATGGGCTCCCGCCGGAGACGCCATCCAACGCCACCCCGGAGGAGAGGTTCACGATGCGCCCCCAGTTGCGCGCGCGCATCGACGGTAAGACGGCTTGAATCGCCGCGTACGCCCCCTCGAAGTTTGCGCGAAAGATCCGCTGCCACTCCGCCTGGGGCACGTCCTCGAAGAGCGGCATGTCCCACGGCTTGCGGTCGCCCCAGAGAGAACGGCGTTGTTCACGAGCACATCAACGCTGCCCCACCGCTTGGTCGCGGCGAGCGCGGCGTCGCGACCCGTCTCAAGCGCTTCGAGGTCCATGGGGACGCAGATGGCCTCTCCACCGGCGCTCTCGATGGTGGCAACCACTTCTTCTGCTTTCGCGCGTTCGTGACGGTACGTCAGCGCGACGCGAGCTCCTTCGCGACCCAACTGGATCGCGACGGCTCTGCCAATCCCCTGCGATCCCCCTGTTATCAGCGCGACGCGTCCTGCGAGGTTCAGGTCCATGGGCTTAGCGTGGCACGCCTTCAGGACTAATGGAAGTTAATTCCACTAACGCGACATGGCCGAACCGGCTACATTGGTCACCAATGGCCTCGCGTAAAAACGGCTTGGAACGCAAGGATGCTCTGCTTGACGCGGCCCTCGACTGCTTCGTCAGCCGCGGCGTCCACGCGACCGGCATCGAGGCGGTGAGGAAGGCTGCGGGTGCAAGTCCGTCGAGCGTGTACCATCTGTTTGCCGGCGTGAACGACCTGGTGGTCGCGCTCTTGGTGCGAACTTCCGAGCGCTGGGTCGCGCACCTGACGAAGCGGGTGATCGCGACGAAGACCGGCGCAGAGGCGATCGCGGCGCTCGTCGATGGGCATCTGGAGTGGGTGCTCGCGCATCGAAAAGAGGCGCGCTTCCTTTACCAAGCGATGGCTTTGGAGCTTGCAGGTTCCGAGCGGCGACGCCTTGATGCCTTCAAGAAGAAACTGAAAGAGCCGCTGTTCGAGCATCTCAGGGGGTTCGCGAAACGAGGCGAGCTACCCGCCTGGCCCACTGCGACGCTCGAACTCGTGGTCCTCGGCGCTGCCCACGAGGCTTGCAGGCGGCTACTTGCCGGCGGTGACGTCGACGTCGCGTGGATGCGACGCGCGCTTCCGCACCTTGCGTGCAAGGCCGTCTTCGAAACGTGAAGCACGCGCGTCGCCGTGTGGCCGACCGCCTTAGCCGCCCTGCTCCGGGGACCGCCGACGACACATGCCCGGAAGAGGACGGCACCTGCCGTCTACTCGACGACCGCTACTACCACCCCGAAAAGAGAGCTCCGGTCGTTCAGGCTAGTAGGTGAGGCCGTGGCCGAAGGGAAAAAGGGGCGGATCGGTTTCGTAGTCCGCGTCGCCGACGTTGATGGGGATCTGCTCCATGCTCCTCGGCCAGGTATGACCGAGCTTGCCCGTGGGCGCATATCGCCCGAACAAGACGTCGGAGAGTGCGTTGGCCTCCGATCCCGGAAGCCAAGCCGCGAGCCACGCGTCACCGAGCTCGAGATACGGCGTGATGATGAGTGGCCGTCCGCTCAAGAGCACGGCGATCACCGGTAGGCCCGAAGCCCGTGCCGCTTGCAGCGCCGGGACGTCCGGCGTTCTGGTCGCGAGATCGAGATCCTTCGCGTCGCCGAGATCTTCGGCGTAGGGAGCTTCGCTCAGCACGACGACGACATGGGTCGCGCCGTTGGGGATGCTGCTTCCGTCCTCCGAGTACGTGACGTTCTCGCTGCCCGCGATCGCCTCGATGCCCTTCAAGATGGTGGTGCCCGTCGTCGTCCCCGGGGCCTTGGCGTGGATGCCGAGCCCCTGCCAGTCCACCGTCCACCCTCCGCACTGCCGTTGGAGGGAATCGGCGCCGGAGCCTGCGACGTGAACCTTTGCGGTCTCGGGAATGGGGAGCGCGTTGTTCTCGTTCCGCAGGAGGACCGCCGATTCTCGAACCGCTTTACGGGCGACCTCGCGGTGCGCCTCCGAACCGACCTCGGAGAGCAACGCGGAGTCGCCGCTCGGATCGTAATCAGGCGCGAGCATGCCGTGCTCGCACTTGACGGTGAGGATACGAGTGACGGCATCGTCGATGCGCGACAGAGGGATGTTGGCGGAGCCGCTCGCCGCCGGCGCGGCTTCGAGCAACGCGACGATCCCCGGAGCGTCGTACGGTTCCATGAGCATGTCGATGCCGGCGTTCACGGCCGTAGCGACCTGCGTGGCGGCGTCGCCGGGTAGCTTGCTCGGTGCGGCCCAGTCCGAGCCGACGATGCCGCGGAAACCCATCTCGCCTTTGAGGACGTTCGTCAGCCAGTGAGCGTTCCCCGTCATCTGAACGCCGTCATAGCTGCTGTACGACACCATGACGCTGCCGACACCGGCGTTGATGAGCGGCTGATACACATCCACCGCGAGCCTTCGGAACGTGGCCTCGTCGACCGTGACGTTCCCCTTGTCCACGCCGCCGATGGTGGCCCCGTCCCCGGCGAAATGCTTGGCGCAGGCCACCACGGAGTTCGGGCTACCGAGCGAGTCGCCCTGCAATCCTTTCAGCGTCGCTACGGCGAGCTCGGCCACCAGCGCCGGATCCTCGGAGTAGCTCTCGAAGGTGCGCCCCCAGCGTTCGTCTTGGGCGGGCGAGATGGACGGAGCAAAGTTCCAGTCGATGCTCGTGCCGCGCGTCTCGAGCGCGGTGATACGAGCGACCTCGGTGAGGAGCTCGGGGTTTCGAGTCGCGCCGAGCCCGATGTTGTGCGGAAAGATGACGGCGTTGCTCACGTTGTTGTTTCCGTGAACCGCGTCGATGGCGTAGATGAGCGGGATCCCCGCGCCGGTCGCTTGAGCCTCGAAGCTCTCGACGAAGGACCGCCAGCTTTCAGGAAGATCGTCAGTGGCAGGATCGGAGTTGCCCCCGCTGAACACGGATCCGAACGCGTACGTCGCCACGTCCGCGGGCTCGACGCTCGCCGAGTCGACCTGGACCATCTGCCCCGCTTTCTGTCGGAGCGTCATGCCCGCCACGATTGGAGCAACCTGATCCACGCACGCCTGGCTCGGTTGCCACGGCGCGACAGGCGCTAGAGAGTTGGGGAAGCTGGTTCCAGTACCGCCCGCGCCGCTGCCGCCCGCGCTGCCGCCACCCGCGCTGCTGCCACCCGCCCCTGCTGCAGGTGATCCAGCGCTTCCGCCCGTAACATCGCCCGGCGCCTCTTCGTCGGGCGCGCACGAGCTCACGAGCGCGCCGAGGAGCGCTCCCGCGAGCGCGAGCGTAAGGGGGGCAGAGCCCTGAGTCGGGCCGAAAAGAAAGCGGAGCCGTCGAGCCACCGTCATCGGAGTCACCTGTAACAGCGGAGCTCGTGGGCTAAGTTCGCGTTTCTTGGGGAAACGCGGCAGGCAGCACGCGCTCGGCTCATGCACTGTTCGTTGATCAGCGTGGCTCTTCCTCTCCTGGCTCAAGGGGCCGCTCACTCGCGGCGATCTGCGCAAGCTGCGGGGAGAGGGTGACCTGTGAGCCCTGCGGGTGCCCGGTCCCGTGGCCAAGCCGGTCGATGCGATTCGTGCGGGTGACGAAATCCGGGGGCCTGTGTTTGTCGTTTGTTCGCGGCCCGCCTGCGGGACCTGCCCGTCGCCGCGCGTGGGCCTAGCCCCCCATGAGTAACAACTTGACCCACCTTGAGAAACCCGCGGAAACGCTCCGAACCCGCCAACTGCCCGACCGGTCTCCGAGAGGAACCTGGGCCGGCCCAGGGAGCGGGGCTTGCTGCGCTATCTGCGACGAGCCGATCAGCGTCCATGACGTAGAATTCGAGCTCGAATTCGCCGCGGATGACGGCGTTTCGCCGGAAACCTATCGCGCCCATCGATGCTGCTTTCTGGCATGGCAGGACGCACGCCGAGAGGCTGCGCTGGCCTCGGGATTGTCCCCTGCGGGTGTGGAGGCTAAATTCGGCGCCGATGAGCGAGAAGGCTCGCCCTGACCCAACGCCCGGTACGCTCGGAGCCGTCCTGTACGGCGAAGACAGGGCATATCCACTAGAGAAGGAATGGTTGGAGCTCGTCCAGGCGATCGCACGGGGAGACCAACTTGCGCTGCACGCCCTCTACCAGCGCGCCAACCGGCTTGTTTTCACGCTGACCATGCGCATCACCAATAACCAGCAAGCGGCCGAGGAGCTCACCCTGGACGTCTTCCATGACGTTTGGCGAAACGCATCCAAGTACGAGCCCGCGGCGGGCAGTGTCCTCGGCTGGCTGCTGAACCAGGCGCGTTCACGCGCGATCGACCGACTGCGCTACGAGGCTCGACAGAAGCGCCTACAACCTCCGGACGAGGCTTGGCGGCAGTGGTCCCCGCCGCGTGATTCTGAAGATGCGCTCGCGCACAGACGGCAGGCGGAGCTGCTGCGGCGAGCGCTGACTGCGCTGACGCCACAAGAGCAGCAGGCCATTGAATGCGCGTACTTTTCCGATCTGACGTATGTCGAGGTCGCAGAGCGACTCAATGAGCCGCTTGGAACCGTCAAGACGAGGATCCGCTCTGGTCTTGCCAAGCTTCGGGAGGCTCTCGCGCGCGAGGTGGAATCATGACCTCGGCAAGCGACCCCTCCGGCTGTGATCGCGGTGAGCTGCTGCCGGCCTACGTGCTCGGCACCTTGCCTGCTAGCGATGCGAACGCCCTGAAGGCGCACGTGGTGCACTGCCACGCGTGCACACGGGAGCTCGAGCGGTTGGGACCCCTGGTCGGGTCACTCGTTGCCTGGCCCACCGATGTACTTCGTCCGTCGAGATCATTGCAGGAGCGGCTCGCGCGCCGCATCGCCGCGGAAACCGAAGGCGAACCGATCATGCCCGAGGGCCCTGAATGGAAGGAGCCCGAGTGGGAGGAGGTCGCCTCCGGAATATTCTGCAAGATACTCGCGACGGATGCCGAGCGCGATCGCGTCACCATGCTAGTGCGCCTTCTGCCCGGAGTTTCCTATCCTCCCCACACTCATGCGAGTGTCGAAGAGCTGCATCTCCTGGACGGTGAGCTCTGGATCGAGGACCGCCTGCTCCGTCCAGGCGACTACAACTACGGGCCGCCCGGCGCGTCCGATCAGCGCGTCTACAGCGAGACGGGCTGCACCTGCGTGCTCATCACCTCGCCGTCGGACGTGCTGCGCTGAGGCGGCGATCCCGGGTGTGAGCCGCTCAACATCCCGTGCGGCTCGCGTTGCTCGGCGACGACGGACCCACCGGCGCGGAACTTTTTTATGCCTATATTCAACGCCCTGCATTGAAGCGCAGCGCATTTCCCTCCTTCAACCCGTCGTCGGGGGCCGCCATCGCGGACTTCCTCTACGCGATAGTCGTGGTCGCGGCGGGGATCTGGACGGGGGCTCTCGCTGCGTCTTTGACGTATCGTTCGTTCCTCGAGTGCCGTGGTGAAAGCGGCGTCGTGGTTTGCGAGCTGCGCAAGGTGTATCCGGGAGGGCTGACGTCGACGGATCGCTTTCAATTGAACTCCGCGGCGGTCGAGCCAAGGAGATTCTCGCTCCACAAGGACCCTCGCTCGCGCTCGTATGAACTGTTGGTTCTGAACTCCGAGCTCGAGTTACCGAGTTCGCGCGACGACCCCGACGATCTGGCCCCGCGGTTGAACGAGCTGCTCGATGGAAAGGCGAGCGCCACCGGCTCTATCCACCTGATCGATCCGTCGTTCGGCGCTGCCGTCCCTCTGGCGTGCCTGGCGGTCCTTCTGGTGGCAAAAGGCGCGCT
Organism: Pseudomonadota bacterium; assembly: GCA_023419055.1. The sequence goes on from JAEZYO010000176.1 coordinate 8,901, forward strand.
CATGCTCCGGGTCATCCTCCGGGAAAGGCGCCTCAGCCCGGCGCGAAACTGAAGGCGGGGCGCCAGGAGAACCCTGCGCCGGAGGTTTGCAGCTCGGGCGAATCGAGAGAAGCGAACGGCTTCAGCGTCGTTGATCACGTTCCTGAAACGCTCCGCTGCAAACCGTCCAAGTACGACTCGCAGGCAAGGACGCGCCGATCGTGCTCGGCGTGCCGGTGCCGAAAATGCACCTTCCCGCACGGCCTCCTCCACAGCTCCGCGATCGCCCACGTCATCGTGCAAGAGTTGGGGCTCCTAAGACGAGCCCTCGAGGAGTCGAGAAGCGCTCCGGCTCGTGGACCGCAACGTCCGGCTTGCTGATCGTGAGGCTCTGCGCCGGAATCGACTGGGTGCGACGGATCGACGACTGGACGAACACGCCCGAGTGTCTCATGATCGACGGCCAATGAGTGAACTGCCCCGTCTCGAAGATCACCTGAAGGCGAGCACCGACAAGTTCGAGATCAGAAAGAGCATGCTGATCTTCAAGAAGCTGCACTACCGCGCCACCGGCGAGAAGGTCGTGGAGGGCTTCCGCTACTTCAGCTGCGACATCGGTCAGCTACTCGCGGCGTTCAACGCGCAAGATTTCCAGGCCATTTCGAAGCTCTCGTTCGCCCTCGACGGCGAGGGTGAGCCCGACACGAGCTCGGTGCTGCTCGACCTCGCCTACACCGAAAGCGGGGCCTTCGTCGCCGCGCAACCCGTCGAGTATCAGGACCACAATCCTACGCCAGTCGCGCCCGTCATCTTGCTCGAGGGCGCCCAAGCCAAAGGCCTGATCGACACGATCAAGCAGCTCGACCAGAGCTCGTGAGGCGCGCTCACGCAAGGCGTGCTCGAGAGATCCGCCCACCGGCGGCGATCTGGGCCAGGCCGAGCGTACCGGCGTTCCTTCCAGGTTCCGGTCCTTCACGCCGGTTTCAAGTCCTTCCCGCGTAACCAAAAGGCCCGATGCAACGTCGGGCCTTTGCTTTTTGTCGGATCGGACCTGCACGGCTCGCTGGGAGAACTGTCCCTTGAGCTGCGATCCTGGTGAAACTATCCGGGTGCCACGAAGGAACGCGATCTGTCGAAGGTTCCCGTTGCTCTGGTCCTCGCTCTGGGGTGCGGAGGCGACGGTGCTAATCCGCAAGAAGGCGGACACGCCGGCTCCGCTAGGGCCGACACCGGGTGATTTGGTGTACGATGCACGCGAAACGTGCATTCGGGAGATGCCTACAGATGACAGCACGAGCCCTGGTCAGCTTGCTGAACCTTGCGCTTCTGGCCGGCTGCTCATTTCCCATGTGCAATGCGATGCCCTGCCGCAACTCGCTCACGATTGACGTTCGGTTCATGTCGGCGCCTCAGCCACATGCGTACCGCGTGGCCGTGACTCCGCCTGGCGGCGCCGCCATTACCTGCGACCTCGACACCGCCGCATCGGCACGCGGTCCGTGCTCTACGTCGGGCGCGACGATTCACGTCACGGATGACTCCCTCAGGATCGACCTTCCGGTTGCACCAGAGACGGTGCACGTCGAAGTCGATGCGGACACTGAGTCGATCGTGAACGCTGAGGTATCGCCCTCGTACGTGCGGAGTGACGACGAGTGCGACGCCGAGTCATGCCGTCGAGGTACGGCCGCGATCGCCGCGTCGAGCTAGTCCCGACGGCGCCCGCGGCCGACGCGGGTCACTCGGCTGCGCGAACAGCCTAGGCGCCGAGCACTTGCGCGACGAGGTCTACGAAGGCGCGCACCTTGGGTGAGCTTCGCTTGCCCGGCGCGACCAACAGGTCGATTTCTGGTCCCGGCGCGGCGAACTCGGGCAACAGCGCGACCAGCTCGCCTCGATGGATGGCGTCCGCTACTGCGTAGTCGTGAGCTTGAAACACGCCGTGGCCCGCGATGGCGGCGTCGATCAGGGCGTCACCGCTGTCACTGCACAAGCTACCGCTCCACCACGTTGCGCCGCGCTCGGCGTCCACGCCACGGAAGTGCCAGGGCTCCAACCGACCGTCGGGCAGAACGAAGCGCAAGCACTCGTGCCCGCTGAGATCCTTGGGGTGCGCCGGCACTCCATGGCGAGAGAGATAGGACGGAGCGGCGACGGTTTGCCAGCGTACCCGCGACAGCTTGCGCCGAGTCAGCCGCGAGTCTGGCTTCGCGCCGATTCGAACGGCGACGTCGACGTTCTCGTCAGCGAGCTGGACGAAGCGATCGGTGAGGCTGACGCGGACGGCGAGCAGCGGGTGTCGCGCGAGCAGCCCTCGGAGCGCCGGCAAGATCACCCGCCGGCCTAGGATCAGCGGCAATGAGACGACCAGCGTGCCGCGCGGAGAACGCTGCTGCTCGTGCAGTCGCTCGCGGGCCGCGCTCACTTGCTCCATGGCCTGCCGGCAGGCGCGCAAGAACACCTGCCCTTCCTCGGTCAACGTGACGCTGCGCGAGGTGCGGTTCAGCAAGCGAGCGCCGAGCTCCGCCTCGAGCCGAGTGATCGCCTTGCTCACCCCCGAGGGTGTGAGACCGAGCCGCTGAGCCGCTCGCCGGAAGCTTGCCGACTCCGCGGCGACCACGAACGGCACGACGCCGGTGAACAACTCGCGGCGCGTACTCACGCGGGCGCCTTGGACGCTCGCCGCACCTGGACGTTGAGATCCAGGGTCTTGACCGAGCTCCAGAGCCTGAGCCACAACAAAAGGTAGCCCTCGGTCGCGCGAGCCCCGCTGATGTCGCCCAGATCGATGACGTCGCGCCAGCCAAACCACTCGCGCAGGAGGCGCTCTACCTCGGCCTTGGCCGCCGCGTCGTTGCCGCACACGAAAGCGGTGTGGTCTCCCGGGACTCGCGCTGGATCCACCATCACCGAGCAGTTGACCGTGTTGAGCGCCTTCACCACCCTAAGCTCGGGGCAGAGCGCCTGGAGGCGCTCACCGAGTGAGTCGTCCATGCCGAACGCGAGCCGAGCGCCCTTGCCCGCTTCGTGCACGAGCGGATTCGCGACGTCGATCAGAATCTTCCCGTTCAGGTTCTCGCGTCCAGCGGCGCGCAGCACGTCCTCGGACGCGGTCCCCTGCGTGCAGTTCACTAGCAGCTCCCCGAACGCGGCGGTGTCCGCGAAGGTGCCGTGCGAGCCGAGCTCGCCAGCCTTTCGTGCCCACGCCGCCCCCTTCTCGTTCGCGGCGCTGCGCGAACCCATGCGCACGGTGTGCCCGAGCGCGACGAACTTGTCGGCGAACGTCTCGCCCACCATTCCGGTCCCGAATACTCCGATTTTCATCACTGTTCTCCGCTGTTCCGAGAGTGGACTGCCGAGGTCGCCGCGAGCTCGGCCGCCACGGCATCCGCGCCGAGTGCGATCAAAAAATCTAAGCCCGCATCTGGATAGCGCGCTTTCATGCGCCGCGTCAGCTCCTGCTCCTCGGCCTGGTCGAGATGGTCGGCTCCTTGGCCCAGCCTTTCGACTTCGCCCCGGTAAGCCGTCAGGTATCCCTGCTGCCAATCCAGCAGCGCGAGGCCGCCAGGCTCGCCGTGGCCCGGGAACAACATGGCGGTGGGAGGAAGGTCCTTGCGTAGGCTGCCGAGGTTCTCGAGCCAGGCGCTCGTGTGGCCGTCGGACACGTAGGCGTGATGCCCGTGCAAGACGACGTCACCGACGAAGACGTTCGGCTGCGCGCCATCGAGCAACCAATAGCTGTCCGCGTGCGACTCACCGGGCCCGATTTCGTGCAGCGTGAAGACGAGCCCATCGACCTCGACGCGCTCTCCGTCCCCTACCGTGCGATTCGGGAACGTGCGCCGCTCCGGCCACTCGGCGCCGAACATCGGCCTCCACTGAGCTTCCTTCGCGGCGTCCGAGCTCCGGATCACCTGCTCGACGGCAGCGCTGGCGTACACCGGCACGTCGCCCTGATGCGCAACCAGCTCGGTCACACCGTTGTAGTGATCGGGGTGACCGTGGGTCAAGAGCACCGCCTTGAGTGGCTTTTGCAGCGCGTCGAGCCGCCGTCGCAGGGCGCGCGCATCGGATCGGGTGAGCGCGCTGTCGATCGCGACGACCGCGTGCTCACTCTCGACCAGGTACGCGTTCACCAAGATCCCGGCGGGACTGCTCGTGACCCTGTGAATGTGGACGGGCGCCTCGCTGGCGGCTTCCTTGGAGGGGGCTTCCTTCGAGGCGGCTTCCTTATGGACGGGCTGCGAATAGCTGCAGGCGCTGAGCGCGAGCCCGAAGGCTGCGACCAGCGGACTGAGGAAAGAGAGCGTGTGCTGTTGCATGCGCACAGGCATAGGTCTCGAAGCCGCCGCAACCAGTACGTCGTGAGGCACCTTGAGGGTGACTGGAAGTCACGCGGGAGGAGCTCGGCCCGCTCGACGTGGGGCACGGCTGATATCCGATCGATCCCGGACGCGATTTCCTGTACGGTATGCCCGCTTGGGAGTGGCTAGCCCTGGGAGTGCTAGGCCCGCCGCGTGGGAGACGACCAATGAGTTTGCACAGGAAGACGAGGCTACTGGGGCTCGCTATCGTGATCGCGCTCGGCAACGCCTGCGATGATCAGTCAGAGCTCGCGGGGAACACCGCCGGCAATGGCGGCGGCCTCGCGAGCGGGGGCGACGGGTCCGACGGTGCTGCGTCCGGAGCCGGGGGCGGCGGCGCGAGTAGCGGTGGCAGCGGTGCTGGCTCGGGCACCTCGGGTTCGGGTGGTTCGGGTGACTCCGGTGGTTCGGGTGGTTCGGAGGCCGAAGGCGGAGCCCACGACGGAGGCGAGGCAGGGCTCAACACCGGAGGTGCCAGCGATGGCGGCGAAGGCAATATGGGCGGCGGTGCCGGAATCGGGGGCTGGAATGGGGCCGATTGCATGCTCCCCCTCGGCGCTCCTCCCGTGCTCGCGGCAAAGTCTGCCGTTTCATGGGCCGCAGCAGTCGGCGACTTCAACGGGGATAGCCGGCTCGATCTCGCCGTCGCGGGCGACAACCTCGGGAACGAGCACTTCGTGGAAGTCCGGCTCGGGAAGGGCAACGGCGTCTTCGCGCCTCCGGTGAGGTACGGCGTGGACGACAACCCGAAGTCACTCGCCATGGGCGATGTGAACGGTGACGGCAAGGTGGACGTCGTCACCGCGAACTACGACGCCGATACCTTGAGCATCCTGCTTGGGCTGGGCGACGGCAGCTTCGAACCCGCAAGCTCGCTCAATGCTGGAATCGAACCGGTCGCGGTCGCGATCGCGGACGTGAACGGCGACCAACGAGCGGATCTCATCGCGGCGTGCCACGGAAGCTTCAATGTTCACGTCTTCCTCGGCAACGCTTCAGGCTCCTTTACTGCCCTCTCCCCGATGAGTCTGGGGGACCAGCTCATCTCGCTCGCGGTCGTGGACGTGAGCGGCGACGGGAAGCTCGACGTCCTCGCCGGCGCTTGGACCACCTCTACTCCGGTGGTGCACGTGCTCTTGGGCGCGGGCAATGGTACCTTCGCCGCACCAGTCAACTATACGGTTCCCTACGCGCCTTATGGGATCGCAACGGGTGATTTCAACGAGGACGGCGACGTCGATCTGGTGGCAGCCGCTTCCGAGGGGAGCACTGTCGCGATACTGCCGGGCGCAGGGAACGGCACCTTCTCGAACGCGACGACTTACAGCGTCGGGCTGGGCCCCATGGCTGTCGCGGTGCGCGACTTCAACACGGACGGCCACCTCGACATCGCCGCGGCGAACTACACGAGCCACGACGTCACGATTCTGAACGGGGTCGGCAACGGTCAGTTCCCCACCAATACGACCTACTTCGTCGGTGGCTCTCCACGAACCCTGGCGGTGGGTGACGTGAGCGGCGACGGCGCGGTCGACCTCGTCGTCGACCACGGGCAAGTGGTCACGCTGCTGGCCGATGGCAAGGGCGGCTTCAGTACCCAATCGAGGATCGCTGCCGGGGCGAAGCCGAGCGCCGTCGCAGTCGGAAGGCTCAATGGGGACGACCGGCTGGACGTGGCCGTGACCAACAAGTCGTCGAAGACCGTCAGTGTATCGCTAGCCTCTTCGACGTACACCTTCCCCGCTCCCACCTCGTACACCGTCGGGACCGATCCAGTCGCGCTCGCGGTGGGCGATCTGACGGGTGACGACGAGAACGATATCGTCGTCGCCAACAAGGGCGCCGGCACCATCAGCGTCCTCACGGGCAGCAGCGCCGGGTCGTTCACGGTTGGCTCGGGGGTCTCCGCTGGCGCGGGCGTCAACGCGCTCGCCCTCGGAGACGTCGACGACAGCGGGACGCTCGATGTCGTCACCGCCAACGAGACGGGCGCGAACGTCAGCGTCCTGCTCGGGGTCGGAGGCGGCGCTCTGGCCGAGCCCACCAAGATCCCGCTGCTCACGGGGACCGCAGCCGTCGCTCTCGGGTACCTCGACGGCGACGCGAAACTCGACTTGCTCGCGGCGGTCAACTACTCGACCTCTCAGACGACCCAAGTGTTGCTAGGCAAGGGTGACGGCACGTTCGACAAGGGGGACTCCTACACGGACTTCACGCCGCTTGCGATCACGACCGCGGACTTCAACGGCGATGACGTGCTCGACTACGCGACGCTCGGGTCGGCGGTCTACGTCCACCTCGGCGTGGGCGATGGGACCTTCGGTTCAGCGACCACCCTTTCGCAGGTGAGCGGTCCGGCGGCGATCGCAGCAGGGGACTTGAACCGTGACGGCCACGTCGATCTCGTCGTGGCCCAGGGCACGAACCTCGCGGTCACACTCTTCCTCGGCCTGGGCGACGGCAAGTTTGCAACCGGGCTCGACTATCCGGCAGGCGTGAAGCCGGTCGGGCTCGCGCTCGGTGATTTGAACGGGGACGGCTGGCTCGAGGTCGTGACCGCGAATCAGGATAGCGACAGCTTCGGCATCCTTTGGAACAGGGGTATCGTCTGCGGGGTCGAGTAGATGCGTTATTCGCCGTACTTCGGCGCTCCCCTTCTTCGCCGCCGTTCTGACTCGCGCATGGCCCCTATCTGTACCCTGCGGAGCCGTCGCCGTCAGCGACGCGTCAGACCGAACGGATACCGGGCGCCGAGTCACGGCGCGGGCGTCATTCTGAGCAGCTTGCCGTTGCTTCCGTCGGTCAACAGGTAGAGCGCCCCGTCCGGGCCCTGCGCCACCTCGCGGAGGCGCTCGCCGCGATCGGCGAGC
>JAEZYO010000254.1 GCA_023419055.1 Pseudomonadota bacterium
GGTGAGCGAGGCTCCTCGAGTGTGAGCGAGGCTCGCGGTCAGATCGTGACGACGGCCGAGCCTTCGAAGCGGCCGTGGCGGAGGTCGTCGAGGGCTCGCTCGAGCTCGGCGAGCGGATAGGTCGTGACGCGAGTCTGGATGGGGATGCGCGGAGCGAGCTCGAGGAACTCGAGACCGTCGTTGCGGGTGAGGTTCGCGACCGAGCGTACGGAGCGCTCGTTCCACAGGAGCTCGTATGGAAACGCGGGGATGTCGCTCATGTGGATGCCGGCGCACACCACGGTTCCGCCGCGATCGCTCGCTGCGAGCGCGCGAGGCACGAGGGTGCCCGCGGCCGCGAAGATGATGGCCGCGTCGAGCGGCTCGGGGGGAAGCTCGTCGGAGCCGCCCGCCCACTCCGCGCCCAGGCTGCGCGCGAACGCCTGACCCGCTCGATCTCCAGGGCGGGTGAAGGCGAACACGCGCCGGCTCTGGTAACGCGCGACTTGCGCCACGATGTGCGCCGAAGAACCGAAGCCGTAGAGCCCGACGCGCTCCGCGTCTCCGGTGAAGGAGAGCGCGCGATAGCCGATCAGACCCGCGCAGAGCAGCGGCGCTGCCTGGATGTCCGGGAAGGAGCCGGGCAGCGGCAGAGCGAATTGGGCCTGCACCGCCGCGTACTCGGCGTACCCGCCGTCACGTTGATAACCCGTGAAGGTAGCGTCGTGACACAGGTTCTCACGACCCGTGCGGCAGAACTTGCAGTCGCCGCACGCGCGCCCGAGCCAGGGGATGCCTACCCTTTGCCCGGAGACGTACCCTTCGACGCGCTCACCCACTTCCTCCACCGTCCCGACGATCTGGTGACCGAGGACGAGCGGCAGCTTGGGGTCGGCGAGCTCACCGTCGAGGACATGAAGGTCGGTGCGGCACACCGCGCAGCAGCGCACCCGAACGAGGATCTCGTCGCTCGCGATGCGAGGTCGCGGGATTCGCGTGGCCTTGAGCGGTCGCTTCGCTGCTTCTAGCAGCATCGCGCGCATGGATTCGGACAACCGAAGCTCCCTCTCGCCGTCTCTTTCGAAACCGCGAGAAACCATTATGCGGCAAGGACCGGGGGGGTCTCAACCCTCGGCCGCGACGGCCAGGAGGTCGAGGGCATAGGCCCCCGCCCGATCCGGCCCGGCGCGCAACGCTCGCGGCAAGAGTGCCCCACACCACGCCCGCAGGATCAACGCCTCGGTGAGCGCGCGTCGCGTCTCGGGCTCCATCGGCCGCACCGCGCCGCGCTCGATGGCCTCACCCATCCATTCGAGCAGTTGCGCGCGATCGAGCGCGACGAGCCGCTCGAAGCGTTCACGCAGGCTCGGGTCGGATTCAATCAGCGAAAAGATTTCACGCGCCAGAAACTCGTAACGGCCGAGCAAGGCGGCGCGCCGCTCGAGCCAAGCGACGAGGAGGAAGATCGGCGGGCCCTCGTCATGCTCCACGCCGCGCAGGCTCGCCTCGTCGCAGAACTGCGCGAACAAGCCGCGTACGATCGAGGCTTTGTTTCGGAAGTGGTAATACAGGTTTCCCGGGCTCATCCGGAGCGCCTCGGCCACGTGATTGGTCGAAATCGTCGCGGACCCGTGCTGATTGAAGAGGCGAAGCGCCGCCTCGAGAATGCGCTGTTTCGTGGCCCGGGCCATGCAGCCCGGATTGTCACTCACCCCGACCCCGACGAGCTAGAGCAAATGCTCTAAATGCGCTCTAACCAGCGACAGACCCTGGCCCTCCGTGCTAGGCGTGATCCCCCTTTAGTTCAATGCAGGTGCAAGAAACCCTCTCCACGGACCCCGAGCTCGACCGCATCGTCAGCGAGGAAGAGGCGTGTCTCGCGCGGGTGAAGGCCCACCTCGCCGCGCAGAGTCAGAAGCGCGTCGAGCCGCGACGCGACGCGGACTACGACGCTCGCTTGCTCGACCTCCGCGATCAAATCGCGGCCGCGCGCCTCGAGGACGTGCCTCCGCTCGTCCAGGAGATGGAGCGCCTGCAGATGCTCGCCAATCATCTGCGCGAGACCGAGGTCGTCCAGGTCGATCAGAGCACGCCTTACTTCGGCCGCATGGTGCTCGAAGAGGGCAACCGCCGTCGCGAAGTGTTGATCGGCCGCGCGACGTACCTCGACACGAAGTCGGCGATTCGCATCGTCGACTGGCGCGACGCGCCCGTGAGCCGCCTCTACTACCGCTACGAGGAGGGCGCCGACTACGACGAGGTGTTCGGCGAGCGCGAGGTGACGGGGACCGTGCTCACCCGCAGGAGCGTCTCGATCGTCGACGGCACGCTGAGGCGCATCGGCGCCCCGCAGGGCACCTTCGTCCGCAACGTCGCCGGCGTGTGGCGCCGCATCGACACCGCTTCGGCGCACCTCACCGGCGGCGCCGGGACCGCGCTCCGGCCCGAGCAGCATCATCGGCCGGGCAAGCTCGGGACCGGCACCGAGGCGGGCGAGGACAAGCACCTCAAGGAAATTACGGCGCTCATCGACGCGCGCCAGTTCGACCTGATCACGCGAGCGGACTCCGGGCTCGTCGTAATTCAGGGCGGCGCGGGCAGCGGCAAGACGACCATCGGCTTGCATCGGCTCGCGTACCTCGCCTTCCGGGACGCGCGGCGGTTCCGACCCGATCGTATGCTGGTCGTCGTCTTCAACGACGCCCTCGTGCGCTACATCTCGCAGGTCTTGCCTCAGCTTGGGGTGAGCGGCGTGGCGGTGCGAAGCTACATCGACTGGTCTCGGCGCATGCGCGAGACGCTCTACCCGCGTCTGCCGGGCGATTACCGCGAAGATACGCCGAGCGTCGTGACGCGCCTGAAGAAGCATCCGGCGATGCTCCGCGTCGTCGACGCGTACGTGAAGAAGCTCGCGTCCGGGATAGAAGCCGATCTCGAGCGCGCTCTCGCCGCCGAGGGCGAGCGCGGACAGAGCATCCTCGCCGCCTGGAAGAAGGGCGAGAATCGGCCGCTAGGTCACCGGCTGCACGCGCTCACCACGCTCGCCGAAGGCGCCGAGGGCCGGGAGCTCACCACCAACGGCCGCGTGGCGCTGACGAGCCTGGCCAAGAGCGGCCTCCGTCGCGCGCGCGACGTCGTGGGCGCCTGGGCGGACCTGCTGTCGGACCGCGCCGCGCTCGGCGCCTGGTTCGACGCGTTCGCGCCGGGCGACTTCACGCCGGGAGCCCTCGATCGCGTGCACTCCTACTCGGTCGCGCACTGCCACGAAGTGGTGGCCGAGTTCGAGCGCAAGCTGACCGACGACGCGCCCCGCACGAGCCGCCGCAAGTCGGCGGAAGAGCGGGAAGAGGAGCGCCAGGAAGAGGAAGACGCGGACGCGCGGGATCACGCTCCGCGAGCCGGCATCGACGGCCGCGAGATCAACGAGAGCGCCGCGCTCGACGTCGAGGACGACACGCTCATCCTGCTCTTGCATCAGAAGCTGCGCGGTCCGCTGACCCGCGGCGCGGGCAAGGACCCGATCGTCTACGAGCACGTCCTCATCGACGAGGCGCAGGACTACAGCCCGGTCGAGCTCTCGGTCATCTTCGACACCGTCAGCAAGGCCAAGAGCATCACCCTCGCCGGTGACGTCCAGCAGCGGCTCTTGCTTGACAACGGCTTCTCCGACTGGGACACCGTGCTCGGCGAGCTCGGCATGGATCACGTGGAGATCGAGCCGCTCAAGCTGAGCTACCGCTCGACCCACGAGATCGTCACCTTCGCGCGGAAGGTGCTCGGTCCCCTCGCCTCGGCTGACGAACCCGTCGCGCCGCGGCGCGGCGCGCCCGTCGAGCTCTTCGAGTTCGGCCACGCGGGCGACGCCGTCGCGCACCTCTCGGAAGCCTTGCGTGAGCTCATGCAAGTCGAGCCGAGCGCCTCGGTCGCCGTGATCGCGCGCTTCCCCGAGCAGGCCGACGCCTACTATCAGGGTCTCGTGCGAGCCGAGGTGCCGTACCTCCGTCGCGTCGCCGATCAGGACTTCTCCTTCAAGGCGGGCATCGACGTCACCGACGTACGCCAGGTGAAAGGCCTGGAGTTCGACTACGTGGTGCTCGTGGACGTCTCCGAGAGCGCCTACCCCGTCGATGACGAGGCGCGTCACCTTCTGCACATCGGCGCGACCCGCGCGGCGCACCAGCTCTGGGTCCTCACCGCCGGCAAGCCGAGCGCCCTGCTCCCGCAGGATTTGCTGGAAAACGCGCTGTGACCCGCTTCACGCTGGGCTTCGGTCTGCTCGTTCTCTGCTCCTGCGCCGGGCAAAAGGAGACGCCCATCGGGTTCACGCGCGTGCCCGACGCACCACCGGCCGAGGACCTCGCGCCGCGCGCGAAGCCGAAACCCGTGCCACCTCCCGACGACATCGTCGAGCGCTCGGCGTTGCCGCTCCGCGGCTTGCGCCTCGCCGACAACACCTCGCTCGACCGGCGTCGCCTGTTCGACGAGCTCTCGCGCTACGACGCCGTTTGCGTCGGGGAAGCGCACGACGACCCTCACCATCACTTCGCGGAGCTCGTCACGCTCGAGGAGCTCGAGCGCCGCGCGCGGCACTCTGGGGAGGCGCTGGGCGTCGGACTGGAGATGTTCCAGGCGCCGTATCAGCGCTACCTCGACGCTTTCTCACGAGGTCGCCTCGACGAAGCGGACCTCCTGGAAAAGTCCGAGTACGAGGAGCGCTGGGGCTTTCCGTTCGTGTACTACCGCCCGCTGCTCGAGACCGCCCGCTCCGCGGGGCTCCCGGTTCTGGCCTTGAACGCGCGCCGCGAGCTGACTCGCGAGATCGCGCAGCGCGGGCTCGCTCTGCCGCCGGAGTTCGAACGCGAGCTCCCCGCGCTCGAGCTCTACGACGCGCATCACCGTGCGTTGTTCGACGAGCTCATGGCGGGACACCCGAAGGGCCACGGCAGCCCCGACCACCTCTACGCCGCGCAGGTGGTCTGGGACGAGACCATGGCCGCCCGCGCGAGCGAGTTCTTGGTCGGGTTCCGCCCGGTTCGAAAGCTCCTCATCATCGCCGGCGCGGCTCACTGCGCCGATCCGGCGATCCCCGAGCGCATCGAGCGCCGTACCGGGCTCAAGGTCGCGAGCGTGCGCCTGAGCGTCGGCGCGCCCGAAGACACCCGCTTCTACGACTACGCGCTCGTGCTCGAGCGCGAGTGACGTCGAGCCTCAGGTGCCGACGAGCGGCAGCTCGCGACGCTCGAGGTGCGAGCGGAAGGTGCGCATCCCGCGGTCGACGCCGACGATGTCTCCGCGCTCGAGCGGCTGCCAGACGTTTTCTCCGGAGAGCGGCTCGCTCGAGACGATGAAGTGATTCACCTGCCCGGTGTTGGAAGGGCCTTCGCACACGGATGACAGGTGAGCGCAGCGGTCGCGATCGGCGCAGCGCTTCTTGTACGTCGAGACGTAGAGCTCCTTGCCCCCGTGCGTCGCGACCAGCACCTCCCCGTCGGTCGCCATCAGGGTCAAGAGCGACTCTGCTCCGTCGCGATCGCAGAGCTCGCGCACGCGCTTCACCGTCGTCGCGAGCGCGGCCATCGCGCCATGGACGTCCGTAGAAGCCGAGCGCACGTTGTCGCCGCGCAGCGCCGTCAAGAACAGGTAAAACAGCACTTCACTGTCGGTGTCCCCGAGGATGAAGCGGCGTAGGGCGGGCGCCACCTCGGCGAGCAGCGAGGCGCGCCGCTCCTCGAAATTCGGGATGTCACCGTTGTGCGCGAACACCCAGCGCCCGTGCTGAAAGGGGTGGCAGTTGAACACGCTGTGCCCCCCTTGAGTCGCCTTGCGCACGTGCGCCAGCACCGTCTGCGACGAGACGACGCCGCTCAGCCGGTGGAACATCTTGTCGCCGAAGGCCGTGGTCGGGCTCCGCGTCAGGTGCGGCGCGCCGTCGACGTAGAAGGCGACCCCCCAGCCGTCGGGGTGGCCACTGCTCTGAACGCCCAGGGCATTCTCGGCCGCGAGCAGCGACCGGTGCACCTGACTCTCGATGACGCTTCTGAACCCGAAAAGACGGCACATTGCTAGGAAAAACCAGAGCTCAGGATGCCATAAGTCGCCTTCCGTCGCACCTTCCTCGCGCGAAATCGCCGGGATTTCAGGGGCATCGCTCGCCCTTGCCCGCGCTCGAGCAGGACGCCGGAACGAAACAGACGGAGCAGTCGCTCGATCTTGGTTCACGAGGCGTGTCGATTTTTCGATCGATTTGCCGCGCGGAACCCATCAAAGCTCGTGCCTACGAGCTCCCGATCCGAGAACCGGCGCGCGCTCAGTGGGAGCTCCGGCGCGCGAGGAACGCCGCGAGCTCTGCCTCCACGTCGTAAACGTGATCCGCCTCCACCTCGAGCTCGCGCAGCGCACGCGCGAGCTCGAAGACGTAAGTCCGGTTGAGCCCGCTCGGGCCGCTGCGCTCGGCTATCTGCGCGGCGATCTCGACGAGCGGCGCGTCGCCGAGGAAATGCGGATTCGCGGGATCGGCCCAGTAAGTGAACGCGCCGACGGCTTCTCCACCCTCGCGGATGAGCCGCACCGGGTGCCTCACGAAGCCTGCGCGCTCTCGAAAATCGAGCTCGGCGAGGATGCTCTCGGCGTGCTCGGGCATGAGTCGATAGGCGACACCGACGCAACTCTCGCCGATCGCGGACACGAGCGTCACGACTCGCCCCGGCGCGTCAGGTGTGCCGCGATGATCCGGTGATCCTTGCCAGAATCGCCGCGCGTAGCCGTGCAGCGTGGCCCGCGCCGACTCGGCCGCAGCGAAGCCGGGTCGAAAGATCAGCGAGCCGTAAGCGAATATCCAAAATGACTGGGGTTGAATCTGGAACCGGTCCCTGAAGTGCATCGCATCCGCGCTCGTCGCGGCTCGCAGCGCCGTTCAAGAGCCGTCGCTCTCGAGCCTCGGAGCGACGCGAATGCGCCGTAATTTCCCTGCGGTGAGGCGATAATTAAACCTTCTCGTTGCACAGGTCAGGCAGCCGAGGGAGCGCCGCGTCAAGCACGTATGGAACTGTTCCCACATTTGTCTTCACCCGACGCTGTGCAGCTGGTAATAGAACGCCCCAAGGCTGTGTCGCAAGCTTCGCTCCGGGCCGAGAGTACACCGGGCGTCCCCACGGCGTCACACCCTCGGATACTATCATGCGCCTAAGACTACCCCTCATCTCTGCCGTGTTCGCCCTGCTCCCGGTCACCGCGCTGGCCCAGGAGCCCGTCAACCAGGAAGACAACGCGGCACCGGCCGACAAGCCTGCCGAACCGGCTGCCGCCGAGGCCCCCGCGGCCCCCGCCGCCGAGGCCCCCGCGGCGACGACCGAAACCGAGGCGGCTGCCACGGTCGGCGTGGGCGCAACCGCAGAGGCAAGCACTGAGGGCTCGGCGGACACCAAAGTCTCGGCCACTCGTTCGGTCGCCACGCGCAGCGGCCCCGAGAAGGAGGGGAGCTCCGAGTGGAAGTTCGACTATCACGGC
>JAEZYO010000796.1 GCA_023419055.1 Pseudomonadota bacterium
GGCTTTACCAGCGCGCCGAGGAGCTCACGCCCGGAGACAACATCGTGCACGTGTCCGGCGTCGGCGAGCAGCCCGAGGTCGCGCTCCGCATCATCGAGGCCATCAAGGCCGCGCTGCCGGCGCTCGAGCTTGCCTGAAGCGCCGAACCCTGACGAAGTTGCCCCGTCGGCCGGGCTCGTTAGATAAGGAGCTCGTGCTCCGTACCGCTCCTTTGTTCCCGATCCTGGCCATGGTGGGCGCCTGTGGCTCAGCGCCTCCGCCTCCTGCTCCTCCACCGCCTGCTCCCGCGCAGACGGCCGAAGCCAAGAAGCCTGCACCTCCGCCCGCCGGGACGCTCTACCGGCGCGACGTGCAAGAGGTCGTCAATCAGGGCTTCCCGACCTTTCTGCAGCGAGTGGAGGTCGAGCCGAGTCTCGACAACGGTAAGTTCAAGGGCTGGGCCATCGTTTCCCTGAACCCGCCGGAATTCTGGCGCGGCGTCGACCTCAGGCCCGGTGACGTCGTGGTGTCGGTGAACGGGTTACCCATCGAACGAGAAACCGAAGCCTTCGACGCTTTCGAGTCTTTACGGAGTGCCGACAAGCTCGAGGTGTCGTACGTTCGAGCTGGCGAGCCGCGGAAGCTCGCCTACAAGATCGTCGAAGCCCCGCCTCGATGAGATGAGAGCACCTCTACACCGCGTCTATTTCGTCCCCGGCCTGTTCGGGTTCGGTCGCATCGCGGGGTACGACTACTTCACGCACATGCGCCAGGGCCTCGAGGAGCGGTTCGCCGCGGCCGGGGTCGAGCTGATCTGCGAGGACGTCCCGGCGCCGCCCACGTCGTCGCTCCGCTATCGCGCGCGCGTGCTCGCGAACACGGTGGCCCGGACCGCGACCGAGGGGCAGCAGGGCCCGATTCATCTCGTCGGGCATTCGACGGGCGGGCTGGACGTGCGGCTCGTGCTCGCGCCGCACGTCGACGTCGGCGGCAACCCGGACGTGCTCCGCTGGCGATCGCGCGTGGTGAGCGCCGTCACCATGAACACGCCGCATTTCGGGACTCCGCTCGCGGGCTACTTCGCCACCGTCTCGGGCACGCGCGTGCTCTACGGCTTGAGCCTCCTCACGGTCGTCTCGCTCACGTTGGGTGAGCCGTCGCTCGCGATCTTCTCGCGGTTGCTCGCCGGCGTGGGCGGCCTCGACGAATTGTTCGGAGGAGACCTCAAGCTCTTCGGGCGCTTGACGGAAGGCGTGCTCCGCTTCGTCGAGCGCGAGGCCCGCGAGGAGATCACCGAGTTCTTGAGCAAGATCCGGGTCGATCAGGGCGCCATCGTCCAGATCATGCCGGAGGCCATGGACCTCTTCAACGCGGTGACGCCCAACGCGCCCGCGGTCCGCTACGGTTCGGTCGTGACGGGGTCGCCGCCGCCGCGCTCGATGCGCTTCGCGCGCCGGATCCGCTCTCCGTACGCCGCGATGACGGCCGCGGTCTACTCGACGCTCTATCAGTTCTCGAGTCAAAGGCCGCGCGTCTACCCGTACGCGAGGCCCACCGCGCACGAGCTCGAGCTCTTTCGTGCGGCGATGAGCTACGAGGTCAACGACGAGAGCAACGACGGGATCGTGCCGACCCTGAGCATGCTGCGCGACGAGCTCTTGTTCGCTGGCGAGGCGGACCACCTCGACGTGCTCGGGCACTTTCACGACGACCTCGAGCCGGCGCGTCACGTCGACTGGATCAACAGTGGATCGCGCTTCACGCGCCGGCGCTTCAACGCGATGCTCGACGCGGTCGCCAAGTTTCAGCTCGCGTGACGCGGGCCCTCGTCAGTCGCCGAACGCGATCGACGTCTCGACCTCGAAATCGAACCGCAGCTCCGCTTGCGTGAGGTCGTCGCCCTGGAAATGCTCGATGCGCAGGCGGTGCACGCCGAGCTTGCCCGTTCCCGAGCTCGGCAATAACCCCGCGGGTATCGTGGCGACGCCGGCGTCGTCACGGAAAGCGCACAAGAGGGCGGGCTGCCCGCCGTCACTGCTCACGTCGACGTACACCACGTCCCGCGACTCGCCCGACTGCCACGTCAGTTCGATGGGTGAGTGCGTTGACAGAGACTCGAGCTCCTCGATCGGCGCCCGATTCACGGTCACGAAAGCGAGCTCACTCGGCGACTCTGCCTGCGTCGAGAACGGGGCGACCGAACCGCCGCTCGCGGTCACGCGGTAGCTCTGCTCCGGCAGCAGCTGATCCGCCGTGCGATCGCGGCTCGTGTACACGACGCCGCTCACCAGATCCGTCACCGTCGGGAACGCGCGCGGCGCGAGCGTCGTCGTGACTCCGCCCGCTTCGACGGCGAGATTACCCACGTCCACGAGCTCCACGTTCGTGAGCGGCGCGAGCGGGATGCTCCCGTCACGATCACGACCGCCGTTGCAAGTACCCTCGGCCGGGAGATCTCGTGAAAGGCCCGTGAGCTTGAGCACCGCCGACGGATCCGCTTCGGGGGGAGCCTTGAGGAAGCCCGCGAACGCTTCCGCTCGACCCTCCTCCGGCGAGCGCGCCTGCACGGTTCGCTCGATCGAGACCAGCGCCTGCGTCGTACCTACATCGGCATCCGAGGAGTACGAGCTCTGCTCGACCGTGCAGCCCACGATGAGGAAGGCGCCAAATGCATACGCGCCGATCGCCGCCACCTCGAGGGTCGGCCGCTGGGTCGACAGCGCGCGTTTCATCGGCCCAAATGGTATTCCGCGAGCCGCGCGCGGGCAAGCGGCGTGGTTTCCCGAATGGGAATTAACTCGAACCGGTCCACCTTCACTGCTCAGAAACGAGCAATCAGTGCGCCGGCAGGCGTTACGGTGACGCCGTCCACACCGGCGCTGCTGGAGCTCCCGCTCGTCGAGAGCTCCCCGTGGACGTTCAGGTAACCGACCGAAACTTCAGCCGCTACCCAGATGGGGGGAAGCCCCACCGCCAGGCCGACGAGGGCTTCCGCCGAGACGGCGTGCGCGGAAAGGTCCGAAGTGGGGGCTTGCTCGGCGGTAAAGGTCACTTCACCGCTCGCTCGCTCGTAGCGGCCGCGAACACCGCCCCAAAGTTGGACGAGCTCGGCGTCGCTCCGATAACCGACCAACACGGGCAAGCTGATGGCCCAGCCCGAGACTCCGCTCGGATCCACGCCGTCGAGGGTCGGGCTCATCGACGCGCCACCCGCCGCGTCTTCGCTCGGGTGGGCGAGCACCCACTCGACCGCGAGGCCCCCCGAATAGGCCAGGTGGCGCTCCCGCGTCGTGTAGCGGCCGTCCAGGCGCGCGCTCCGACCCGAGTAGGCGACGCCCGCCTCGATGTCGTCCGTCACGCCGAGGCGCGCTGAAAGATAGGGCGCGACTCCGGGCTCGCCGAGCACGCTCGCAGCGACCCCCGCCGCCGTCCGCTCCCCCGCTTCGCCTTCGAGCGCGGCGCCTTCCGCGTCGACGGAGTCGATCGCTTCGTCGGCAGCGCCCAGCAGGAAATGGCCACTCGCTCCGACGGTGCCGCTCGCGTGCCCCGAGGGAAGGGAATGCGCCGGGTGGAGCAGCGGCATCCCGCCTCCGCACGCGACCAGCGCCGGAAGCAAGCCGATTGCTCCGATGCGCGCGCTCGCTCGGAACGGCATAAGGCTTACTTGCGGAAGCGTGAGGGAAAGCTGTTCGCGTCGGCGCGCTGCTGCAGTTCCGCGTCGTCGGGGTGAAGGCGGATCGCTCGTTCGAGCAAAGCCTCCTCCGTCTCTACGTGCGCAGGATCCGGCAGGCAGCACTCCACCGGGCAGACCGCCTGACACGCTTCGTGGTCGTAAAAGCCGACGCACTCGGTGCAGAGCTCGGGATCGATCACGTAGATCGCGTCGCCCTCCGAAATCGCTTCGTTCGGACACTCGGGCTCGCAGGCGCCGCAGTTGATGCAATCGTCGGTGATGCGCGTGGCCATGATGGGAGGCGGTCCCGGGCGCACGGCCTGGGAACTCCGGCGAGTAATATGAGCCGGCTCCCCGAGTGTCAAATGCGCGTGCAAAGCGCGGAGCTTCTGACATAGAGTCCGCCCCGCCATGCGTTTTTTGCGCGTCCGCCTGCTCGCGTTCGCCGTCGCCGTCGCCGGCTGCCAGCCGGGCATCGGTGACGAATGCGAGACCTCGACGGACTGCTCCGCCAACGGGGACCGGCTGTGCGACATCACGCAACCCGGGGGCTACTGCACGATCTTCAACTGCGAGCCCAAGGGGCAACCCAAGGCCTGCCCGGACGACTCGGTGTGCGTCGCGTTCTCCGCGAACCGCTCCTCGGTACCCGGGTGTGAGGACCCGTCCGGGGCATCACCGTTCCAGCGCGCCTTCTGCATGGCCAACTGCGACAGCGACGAGGACTGCCGCAGCGACTACGCGTGCGTCAACCTGAAGGTCGTGAACAACGCCTTCGGCGCCGTCGTGGTCGACAAGGGTTCGGGCAAGGTGTGCGTGTTTCCGTACAGCACCGCGCCCATCCCCGAGGATCGCTCGAACGAGGTCTGCACGGGGAGCGACGTTCCTGCTGAGCCTCCGCCCAGCAGCAGCGCTGGGGGCGCCGGCGGGGAACCGGACGGCGAAGGTGGAGCCTCGGGCGCGGGCACGGAGAGTAGCGCCGGAGCCGGCGGCGGGTAACCTTCCGAGCGGTGTTCGGCTTTCACCCGCTCCCTCGCAACCTGAGCGCTGCGCTCCGCGATAGCGCGCATCCTCGAAGGGAGGTGCGCCTTTCAGCGTTGCGCGATCTCGTCCGCCACGCTCGCGGTGACGAGCGCGAGCGCGCCGTGCTCGCGTTGATCGAGCGCCTTCGCAGCGACACCGAGGTGGAGCTCCGAGCTCAGGCCGCGGTCTCGCTCGCCGACGCGGACGCGGTCGAGGCGCTCGAGGCGTTGCTCGCCGCAGCTCGGCAAGGTGAGACCCCGGTGCGGCAGATGGCCCTGCTCGCGCTCGGTGAGGTCGCGCCGATCGAACACGAGGAGACCCTCGCGCTGCTCGGGCTCGCGCTCCGGGCGCGGGAGCCTGCGCTGCGCTTTCAGGCGCTCATCGCCCTGCACCGCGTGGGCGGAGTGGGTGTGGAGGGCGCGGTGCTCGACGCCCTCGGCGACGTGGACCCGGAGGTGCGCGCGATGGGCTACCGCTGCGCCGAAGAGCGCTTCGCGGATCGAGCTCCACCTGCGGCCTTGCTCGACGCAGCTGCGCGAGCGCTCTCGGACGACTCGCGCGAGGTGCGTCTGTGCGCGGCGATCGTGCTCGCAAACAGCGGCGACGCACGTGGTGGTGACGTCTTGCTCGAAGTCGTCGACGGGCGCTCGAAGGCAGGCACCGACGCCGATCGACAGGCCGCGATCGAGCTCGTGACGGAGCTCGATCTCCCGGGCGCGAAGCGAGCGCTCGAGCGACGCGCGTTCGGTCCGCTCGGGTTCCGCGCCGATTCGCTCGCCTACCACGCGCGGACCGCGCTCGCGAAGCTCGGACACCCGCGCGCGAAGGAGTCGATTTTACGCGGCCTGCGTGGATTCACGCGCGACACGCGCACGCTCTCGGTGGTCGCGGCGGGGCGCGCCAAGCTCGCCGAGGCTCGCCCGTTGATCACTGCCATGCAGGGCAGGGAAGAGCGCGCGGACCAGGGCGCGGTCGAGGAAGCGCTCGCGGCGCTGTCCCCCTGACGCGCGAGCGTTGACGTCCGAGAGCGCTCGGATACCCTGACTTCGATGACGCTGACGGCGCAAGGTCCGCATTTCGCCTTCGAGGTCGTGAAGCTCCTGCTCCAAGTCGCCTGGGCGGACCACGAGGTCGCGTCCCAAGAGGCCGACGCGCTCCGCGAGTTCGCGCGCCGTTCGGAGCTCGCCCCGGACGAGCTCGCGACGCTCGAAGCGTGTCTCGCGGGCGAGGCGCGGCTACCGGCGCCGAACCTCGCGCTCTTGAAGGGGCGCCGCGTGGACGTCATGCGAGCCGTCCGGGACCTCTTGAAGTCGGACTCGCGGATCCACGAGGACGAGGAGTCGATCCTCGATCAGCTCGCGCAGATCCTGCGGTAGCGATGAGCGAGCTCGAACCCGCGCTCCACCTGCGCCTTTATCGCGAGATGGTGCGCCTCAGGCGCCTGGACGAGCGGTTGGGCGCGCTGGCTCGTCAGGGGCGCATCGGGTTCTACGGCGCGGCGTTCGGGCAGGAGGCGACGCCCGTCGCGGCTGCGCTCGCGATCGAGGAGCGCGACTGGATCTTTCCGGCGTTGCGAGAGAGCGGCGCGATGCTCGTGAGGGGTTACCCGCTCGTGCTCTACGTCGCGCAGTTGTTCGGTTGCGAGCTCGATCCCATGAAGGGCCGGCAGATGCCGAGCCACATGGCCTCGCGCAGCGTGAGGCAGGTCTCCTGGTCGAGCTGCATCGCGACTCAGCTGCCGCAAGCGGTCGGCGCCGCCTGGGCGGCTCGTCGCGCGGGGCGATCAGAGGTCATGCTCGCCTTCTTGGGGGACGGCGCGACCAGCCACCCCGACTTTCACGCAGCGCTGAATTTCGCCGGCTTGTGGCGCGCGCCCGTGGTCTTCGTCTGCCAGAACAATCAGTACGCGATCAGCGTCCCCGCCGCGCGTCAGAGCGCGTCGGAGAGCTTCGCCATCAAAGCTTCTGCCTACGGTTTCGAAGGAGAGCGCATCGACGGGAACGACGCCGTCACCATCTACGAGCGCGTGCGCGCTGCGTGCGAGCGGGCGCGCCGAGGCGAAGGACCGCACTTCATCGAGTGTCTCACCTACCGGCTCGGGCCGCACTCGACGAGCGACGATCCGTCGCGCTACCGCCCCGAGGGCGAGCTCGAGCTCTGGCAGAGTCGTGATCCCATCGCGCGCCAGCGACGGCGGCTCGAGGAGCGTGGGCTCCTCTCTCCCGGCTTCGACGATCGACTGATCGGTGAGCTCGACCAGGAGCTCTCCGCGGCCATCGAGACGGCCGAGGGCGCTCCGCCGCCGCCGCTCCGCAGCTTGTGCGAAGACGTGTACCGCGAGCTGCCCTGGCACCTCGAGGAGCAGCTGCGCGCTATTTCCGAGGCCGGCCGAGCGCGACCTTGATCAGGCGCTTGAAGGCGCTCGGCGGCTGGGCGCCGGTGAGCGCGTAGCCGCCGACCGAGAAGGTGGGGGTGGCTTCGACGCCCGCCTTCGTCCCGACCGCGATGTCGCGGTCGATCGACGCGTCGAAGCGCGTATCACTCGCGGCGGCGACGAGCCGGTCCGGGTCGAGGCCGAGGTCGCTCGCGTAGCCGCGGATGCGCGCCTCCTCGAACGCGTCCCCTTCATCGAGATCACGGTAGAAGAGCTCGACGATTTCGAAGAACGCACCGTCTCCCTTCTGCGCGCGCGCCTCCTCGGCGATCCTCGCTGCCGGTCGGGCGTGAGGGTGGATCGAATCGAGCGGGAAGTGGCGCCAGACGAAGCGCACCTGCGTGGGGTACAGAAGCGCGACGGCGCGGAGGCTCTCGCTCGCTCGGGCGCAGAAGCGACACTCGAGATCGCCGAAGATCTCGATCGTCACTTTGGCGTTCTTCGGGCCCTTGCTCGGGAGATCCGCGTTCGGCGGCGGGAGCTCGAGCCGCGCCGGTGGAGCGGGGGCGCTCGCGCTCTTCATCAGCTCGTCGTAGACGCGGGCGCGAGGCACGCCGCGTGCGACGAGGGCCTCTGCCACCTTGAGCTGGGCGGCCACCACTTGCCGGAAGCGCTCGAGTGGTTGCGCGCCGGAGAGCCGCCAGCCATTGACGAAGAACGACGGGGTGCTGGTCGCGCCGAGATCGGCGGCAAGGTCCTGATCGCGCTCGATCACGGCGCGGTGTCGATCGGATTGGATCGCCTTTTTCAAGCGCGAGACGTCGAGCCCGTAGCCCTTGCCGACGTCTTCGAGCGAGGCTTCCCCGAGATCGGACAGGAACAAAGCTCTCGATACCTCGAAGTAGACGGCGTCCCCCTTCTGCGCTCGTGCCTCGAGCGCGAACTCGGCCGCCGCACGGGCGCGGCGGTGGAAGGGCAGCGGGTTTTCGCGACGGCTCAGCCGCAGCTTGCCTGGATAGAGCTCGAACAGCTCGTCGAGCGTGTCCTGAACCTGCCGGCTGTAGGGGCACTCGTAGTCGGAGAACTCGACGATCGTGACGAGAGCGTCGCGCGGGCCGCGCTGCGGCGTGCCGGCGATCGGCACCCGCATCATCGAGGCAGGCTCCCCGAGCTCGCTCGCTCGAGCTGGCTCTGGCTCGGACGCCTGACGCCTCGACGCCTCGGCGGTGTTCACGCCCACGCGCGTCGCGTAGACGAGCTTCGGCGCGGTGCCCGACGCCACGAGCTTTTCGGAAGCCTCGAGCTCCCGCTCGATGATCACTCGAAAGTCCTCGAGCGAATGCGCTCCCGACAGCTCCGCGCCGTTGATGAAGAAGGTCGGCGTGCCTCTGACCGCCAGCGCACGGACGAGCTTTCGATCCGCCCGGAGCTTCTCGTTCACCGCGGGGTCGAGGGCGGCCTTCTGGACCAGCTCGGGATCGAGCCCGGAGCGTCGCAGGATCTCGCCGAGGCTCGACTCGTCGCGGATCGCCTGCTGATGTTCGAAGACGCCCCGCAAGAAGGCGAAAAAGGGCTGGTCGCCCGCCTCGAACCAGATGCCCTGCGCGACTCGCGCGAGCCCCTCCGAATTTTCGTGAAAGGGGAAATGCTTGATCACGAAGCGGAGCTTCTCCGGCCCGTAGGTCTGCCTGAGCGCCTCGAGAGTCGGCTCGACCTGGGCGCAGTACGGGCATTTGAGGTCCGTGAACACCACGACCGTGACCGGGGCGACGGGTGAGCCCCATTTGGGATCGGCGGGCTCCACCGGCACCCGCATGGAGGAGGGCTGCGGCAACTCGGCCTTGCGGCGGCGCTCGTTCCGGGCGGCCTCGGAGCCCGGGCCGGTCGCGGCGGCGCGAGCGGAGGAGCGCGCCGGAAGGTCCGGGACCGGGCGCTCGGACCTCAACGTACAGGAGACGAGCAAGGTCGCTGCCAGAAGGACTCGATGTCCGAACCCTCGACCTTCCGACATGACACCTCAGGGTATCACGTGCCTTTCGCCCTCGCCGCCAACTGTACTGGGCGAACGGCCCGCGTTCCGACCCCTTGTGACCACGCCCGCAGTCGGGTAAGGCCCCGCCATGGAAACTTCGTACGATGCCATCGTGCTCGGCGGCGGCCCCGGTGGGTACGTTTGCGCCATTCGCCTGGGACAGCTCGGGGTGAAGACCGCTTGCATCGAGGAAGAGGAGTACGGCGGCGTCTGTCTGAACTGGGGCTGCGTCCCCTCCAAGGCGCTGATCGCGAACGCGCATTTCTACACGAAGAGCCAGCACATGGCGGACGCCGGCATTTCCGTGTCGGGTGTGAACGTCGACGTGCCGCGCATGCAGGAGTGGAAGAACGGCGTCGTCAAGAAGATGACCGGCGGCGTGCGCGGTCTCCTCAAGACCAACAAGGTCGACATCATCGAGGGGCGCGGAAAGCTCGTCGGTAAGGACAAGATCGAGGTCGCGCTGAAGAGCGGCGGGACCCAGATCGTCACCGCGAAAAAGGGCATCGTCGTCGCGACCGGCTCCGCGACGATCCAGGTGCCGGGCTTCGAGTTCGACGGCGAGCGCATCATCGGCGCGCGCGAGGCGGTGAGCCTGAAGAAGATCCCGAAGCGCCTGGTCGTGATCGGCGGCGGCGTGATCGGGCTCGAGCTCGGTATGGTCTACCAGAGCTTCGGAGCGCAGCTCACCGTGGTCGAGCTCACCCCGTCGCTCTTGCCCGGAGTCGACCCCGACTGCACGAAGATCGTCGAGAAGACCATCACCAAGCGCGGCGGCGTCGTGCTGAAGAACTCGCGCGCCGAGCGCTGGGAGAAGACCGCTGACGGCGTCGCGGTCTCGGTGGTCACGTCGGAAGGTACGCAGCGCATCGAGTGCGACACCGTGCTGGTGGCGGTGGGCATGAAGCCCCGCAGCCGCGGCGTCGGCCTCGAGGAGCTCGGCGTCAACATCGACCAGCGCGGCTTCATCTCCACCAACGAGCGCTGCGAGACCAACGTGCCGGGCATCTACGCCATCGGCGACGTCAGCGGCGTGCCGATGCTCGCGCACAAGGCGAGCAAGGAAGGCGAAGTCTGCGCCGAGGTGATCGCGGGCAAGAAGGCGGCGAAGGACTGGGTGACCGTCCCGGGCATCATTTTCACCGACCCGGAGATCGCGACCGTCGGCCTCACCGAGCAGCAAGCCAAGGAGCAGGGCCTGACCGTGAAGGTCGGCAAGTTCCCCTTCATCGCGCTCGCGCGCGCGCTCGCCATCCAGGAGACCGACGGCTTCGTGAAGGTCGTGACCGACACGAAGAGCGGGCGCGTGGTCGGCATCCACATCGTCGGCCCCTCCGCGAGCGATCTCATCAGCGAGGCCGCTCTCGCCCTCGAGACGGTGGCGACCGCCGAGGACATCGCGCTCACCATTCACCCGCACCCGACGCTCGGCGAGGCCATGATGGAAGCGGCCGCGGCGAGCCTCGGCCACGCCATCCACATCGCGAACCGCTGAGCGCTCAGGCGACGGCGCGAAGCTCGCGCCTGAAGTAGGCGAGCGCGGCGACGAGCCCTGCCGCTCCGGTGAGGACCAGGAGCGGCAGGCGGAGCGGGCTCGAGAAGAGCGCGGCGGCAACCGTCGCGAACGCGAGCACGGTAGCGATCTTCCCCAGGCGATTCGCTTGGGGATCTTCTGCCCGAGCCTTGCGCCTCTTGCGGTGGAGCGCCCACCACAGGACGAGCGGCAGCTCGACGATCTCGCGCAGCGCGAGCACCAGCGCTTCCGGCCACGTGAGCGCTCCTTTCGCGACCAGCGCGACGACGACGGTGCCGACGAAGAGCTTGTCGGTCACGCCGTCCACCACGGCGCCAGTCGGCGTGGCCTGACCGAGCTTACGCGCGTAGTACCCGTCCAGAATGTCGCTCAGGCCCGCGAGCGCCAGCACCAGGAGCGCCAGGAGCGGGCGCTCGAGCGAGCGCGTGAAGGCGAACGCGAGCGGCAGCCGAGAAAGGCTGAGGAGGCTCGGCGCGAGCAGCAGATCGCGGGCTCGGTAGCGCCCCATTCAGCGGGAACTTAGCACCCGTTGCTTCGAGCCGCAGCGCGCGGGTCCACGATCCAGGCGCCGGGCAAGCGAGCTTCGATCGCGTGACCGAGCAGATTCACCCAGGTCGCCGCCCCATCGAGGACGAGTGAATCTCCGGACACCACGAGCTCGCGCCCCACGAGCTCGCGATCGGGGTCCGGGACGAGCTCCACCTCGACCGGGAAGGACCAGCGGCGAGCGTGCTCCTCGATCTTCGCTCGCAGCCGCCCCGAGTTCGACACCGGACGATCGAGCAGGAAGCGCACGAGCTTCGGCGAGACATCGGCGACGAGGTCGCCGATGATCTCGAGCGCGCAATCGGTCTCGACCACCGGGTGATAGCTGCCGCGCAACCCGGCGAGGTCCCGGAGCGCGCCGTCCGTGCCGCGCAGGAGCACGCCGCCCGAGATCGCGACCTCGAGACCTATCACGAGGTTGAAGCCGTCGATTTCGAGGACGCGATCCTTCGCCGCATCGAGCGGTCGCCGGCGCTCCGCGCGGGCGTGGCGGGCGCTCGTCGAGCACATCATTCGCGTGAGCGCGAGCCGCTGGCGCGCCTCGAGCGAGTGGCGCCGCCCCACGACGTCCACGACCGAAGTCTCGGCGTAGCCACGCTCGAGGAGGTATTCGGCTTCTTCCAGCGCGAGGGCGAGCGTTCGGACGCGCTCGGGCGCGAAGAGGCGGGGATCTTCGGGGTGTGCGCCGCGGTGCTGCTGCCGGTGGGGCATCACGCCGAGGCTAACCCCGTTTCGCACTGGCGTTGACCCCGCGCGCCAGCGTGGCATGTTGGTCGCATGGGGATCTTCGACCGAATGGGCCGAGCCATCTCAGCGAATTTCAACTCCCTGATCGACCACCTGGAGGACCCCCGAAAGTCCGTCGATCAGACCGTGCTCGAGATGCGCGAGCAGGTCCGGGCGGCCCGGCAGGAGGTGGTCCGCGCGGTCGCAGCGGAGAAGCAGCTCCGGACCAAGGTGGAGGGCTTCGACAAGGAGGTCGAGAAGTGGGAGAAGCGCGCCGAGCTCGCGGTCGAGCGCAACGACGACGATCTGGCTCGCGAAGCGCTACTCCAGAAGCGGCGGCTGGTCGCCGAGCGCGATCGCGCCGAAGCGCTCCGAGCCGAGCAGCGCGGCGCGGCGCTCGAGATGAAGCAGGAGCTCGAGCGCATGGAGCAGAAGGTGAAGGAGGTCGAGGCCCGCAAGGGGACCATCGCCGCCCAGATCCAGCAGAGCCGAGCCGGTGGAGGCGCCGAAGGGCTCGGGAGCCGCGGCCCCGGCGGCGGCGCGTTCGAAGAGTTTCGCCGCATGGAGGACCAGATCGAGGGAGTCGAGGCGGCCGTGCAGGTTCAACGGGAGCTCGATGAGGTGCTGAACCCTCGCGGTCCGACGGGGCTCACCCGCGGCGAGGTGGAGGCCAAGTTCCGCGCGCTCGAGGCGGGGCAACCCGCTGCGGAGACGAGCGCACCCGGCGGGAGCGAGGTCGATCAAGAGCTCGCCCAGCTGAAGAAGCGGATCCGCATCAAGAGCTGAGCCTGCCTTCTACTCGCCGGACTCGCTGCGCCAGATCTCGCGCAAGATCTCGGCGACGGCCTCATAGAGCGCCTCGGGGATTTCGTCGCCGACCTCGAGCTCGGTGAGAGCGCGCGCGATCGGTACGTCGCGCACGCACGGCACGCCGTACGCCCGCGCGGCCTCGATCATTTGCTTGGCGAGGTCGCCCTCTCCCTGCGCCAGGATCTTGGGCGCCTGATCCTGCTCTTCGTCGTAGCGCAGCGCGACGGCCAGGTGAGTGGGGTTCACGATCACGACCGTCGCGTTCTTGACGGCGTTCAGGGCCGAGCCTGCCAGCGCTTCGCGATGCGCGCGGCGGCGGGCGGCTTTCACCTCCGGGTCGCCCTCGCTCTCGCGGTGCTCGCGCTTGACCTCGTCCTTGCTCATGCGGTTTCGCCGCAAGAAGGCGCGGTGCGTGAACAAGAAGTCGAGCGCGCCGAGCCCGAGTCCGAAGAGCGCCGCCCCCCAGGCGATCCGCTTGCCGAGGGCGGCGACGAGCGCGCCGGCCGACGCTGGCTCCCCGACGCCGAAGGCGATGTCCGCGGCGAAACCTTGGAGGGTGCGGAGCGTGAAGTACGCGACGAAGAGCGCTGCGGCGAGCGCGCGCAGCACGCCGAACCAGCGTTCCGGTCCGAAGAGCTGCTTGGCGCCGCTCACCGGGTTCAGGCGATCGAGCGAGGGCGCGAGCCGACTCACCGAGAGCGCTCCACCGGTCTGCACCAGCGTCGCCGCGGCGCAACCGAACGCCGTCGCGAGGACGAGAGGCGCGGTGAGCGAGACCACCGCGGTCGCGATCTCGAGCGGGCTCAGGGGTTCGTCCGGGCGCTCGATGGCCGCTCGAAGGAGCCCGCCGGCCTCCACGGCGAGCGTGGTGAGCGCCGCCGGCGCGAGCGAGAGCGCGACCGCGAAACCGACCGCTTGGGCGAGCGCGGCGGAGCGCGGGCTATCCCCCTGCTCGCGCGCCTTGCGCAATCGCTTGGCGGTGGGTTTCTCGGTCTTGTCGCTCATGGCGTGGCGAGGGCTGCCGAGCCCCGGCCGCCTCGAGCGTTAGTCGGCACTGGCGCCCGCCGAGTTGCCAACAAAAAACGTCAGAAGATGGGGATGGGCAGGCGACCGCCGTAGGCACGCCAGGTGTTCGCCGTTTGAGTGATCACCGGCTGCCGGATCTGCGGCGCCGGGTGGGAGCGCTCGAAGCCGAGGAAGATGTCCGCCGGCGAAATCTGGTCGAGCCCCATGAAAAACTGCATGGTGAGTAGGCCCCCACCTTCGGTGAGCCGGTAGCCCTGCCGGCGTGCACCCGCGGAGAGCACGTTGCCCGTACCGGAAACGTCGGCGGCGAGCTCGTTCGGCTGATTGAAGGCGGGGACGGCGCCGGTGAGCACGTGCGCGAGCTCTGCGAGGCCCGCGACGCCCGCCGTGCACGGCAAGTGCCCGAGGTAGTGATGGGCGAGCTCGTGCCCGAGAATGAACGCCACCTCTTCGTCGAAGATCTGGTCTTGCCGCGCCACCTTGCGCGAGTCGAGATCGAAGCGCGGGTCCCAGAAGTTCGCCGCGGGGCGCACGATCGGCTGCTGCGGTCGCTGGTTCTGCGCGATGAAGCGGATGTACTCGTCGACCTTGCGCGTGCCGGCGAGCTCGTCGGTCGCACGAGCTCGAG
>JAEZYO010000798.1 GCA_023419055.1 Pseudomonadota bacterium
GGGCATCCAGAGCCCCTTGCCGCGCAGAGCGACGACGAGGAGTGGATATTGGAGCGCGCGCCCCACGATGCTGCCGATCAGCACCCCGTGAACACCATCGAGGTACCCGCCGGCGACCATCGCTAGAAACACGACTGCGCCCTTGCCGATCGTGAGCCACATGTGAGCGAACGAGTCGCCCGTCGCGAGCAGAATCGGGTCGATCGTCGTGGTCAGCGTGTGCAGCACGAGGGCGATGCACATGAGCGAGAGCATCCAGCCGGCCTCGTGATAACGCGAGTCGTAGAGCAGCCGAATGGTCGGCTCTGCCACGATGGCGATGACGCACGGCGGGGCCAGGAAGGCGGCCAGCGTCTTCAGCCGAACACGATAGACCTTGTCGGCGAGCTCCTTTCGGTCGCCGCGTCCCCAGCGCGAGTAGACCGGGAACAAGATCGAGCCTTGCAGCTTGGCGAGCACGTTGCCCGGTACCTGCGTGATGTTGGTCGCGACCGAGTAGATGCCGACCATCGACAGGCTCACGAACGTGCTCAAAATAGCGCGGTCACCCTGCGCCGCGAGGAAGCTGAACGCGGTGCTGAAGGTGATCCACTTGCCGAAGCCGAGCAGCTCCTTGGCGGCCTCGCGGTTCCAGATCAACCGGTGCTTGATGCCGGGCAGCGCGACGTGGGAGAGCACCACCGAGACCAGGGCGCCGACGTTGCCTCCGATGACGAGCGCCCACACGGAACGATCGAACCAGGCCCAGGTCACCATCACGATGATCGTCGCGACCTGAGATAGGAGGTCGATCAACGTCTGGCGCCCGAGGATTAAGTCGCGGCTCTGGGTCGCGACCGCCGTCGAGCGGAAGCCGAAGATGACCGCGTTGAAACCCACGGCGGGAAGGATGCCGTAGAGGTCCGAATGCTCATAAAACCGGCCCACCGGGTAGGCGAGCACGCACATACAAATGAAGAGCCCGAAACCTCTGAAGACGCCGATGGTCCAGGCGGTGTTCAGGAACTCCGCGTCTTGCCCGCGCTTGCTCTGCACGATGGCCGGCGTGATCCCGAAGTCCGAGAACATCGTCAGCCCCTGGAGAAACAGGCTCACGATGGCCATGAGCCCGAACGTCTCCGGGGTCAGCAGCCGGGAGAGGATCAGGTTGCTGCCGAGCCGGAGCACGTTGCTCACGCCGAACCCACCCAGCGTGACGAGCGTGCCCGAAATGGCGCGACGGCGGATCGAGGCCGGCGGCATACTGCTC
Organism: Pseudomonadota bacterium; assembly: GCA_023419055.1. The sequence continues at coordinate 1,250 of JAEZYO010000798.1, forward strand.
ACGGCGACGGCTTCGGACTCGGGAGGGGGGGCCACGGGCTTTCTCCCCTTCGTCGACCCGCAAGGAGCCGACGTCAAGCAAAGTTGGGGGCCGCTGACTCGGGTGTGTGAGCTTGACTTCCCCCGGGCGAGCTGGTGATACCTTGCTTGTTACGATGCGGATCACGTTCGTCCTCCCCCCTCTCAACGCCACCGGGGGCATTCGCTCGAATGCAGAGCTCGCCGCTGCATTGCAGCGCCGCGGGCACGAGGTGCTCGCCGTGTTTCCTCCGAAGGAGCCCGTTCCCCTTCGCCGCCGCATCAACTGGTTCGTATCTGGCAAGGGTTGGAAGAAGAACATCCGGCGCGCGCCGTCTTACTTCGACAAGTCGCCGGTCCCGCAGCGGGAGCTCGATCGCCACCGTCCGGTCACGGGCGCTGACGTCCCGGACGCGGACGCCGTCATCGCGACTTGGTGGGAGACCGCGGAGTGGGTGCGCGCGATGCCGAAGAGCAAGGGCGCTCCGGTGTACATGATCCGGCACCACGAGACGCTGACCTCGCCGCGCGACGTGGAGCGCGCCGCCGCGACCTACCGCCTGCCCTTCCACAAGGTCACCATCTCGAAGTGGTTGGTCGAGGTGATGAACCAGACCTACGGAGATCACGACGTATCGCTCGTGCCGAACAGCGTCGATCCCGGCGTCTTCAACTGCCCGCCCCGCGAGCGCGGCGCGCGCCCCACCGTGAGCCTGATGGTGGCGGACGAGCCGCTCAAGGGCACCGCCACGGCGGTCGCGGTGCTGAAGAAGGTGCAGGAGAGCGTTCCGGACCTGCACGTGCTCGCCTTCGGGTTCCGTCGCCCGCAGCTCGAGCTTCCGAGCTTCTTCACGTTCGTGGAGAACCCGAAGCTCGACGCGCTGAAGAACCTGTACGCGTCGAGCGACCTGTTCCTCTACACGAGCGTGCTCGAGGGCTTCGGCCGCCCGGCGCTCGAGGCCATGGCTTGTCGCTGCCCGCTCGTGTCGACCGCCGTCGGGGGACCGAGCGACTTCATCAAGCAGGGCGTCGACGGGTTCATTTCCCCCATCGACGACGTCGAGGATCTCGCGAAGAACGTGAAGTCCGTGCTCGCGATGTCACCCGCCGATTGGAAGGGCATGTCGGAGGCGGCGTACCAAACCACGGCTAGCTACACGTGGGATCACGCCGGAGAGCGCATGGAACGCGCGCTGGAACGCGCGCTGGAGCGCCGGCGAGCCGGCGAGATCTGAAGAACCTCGCCGGCAGGCTCGGGCGCGCGCGTCAGCGCTTCTGATAACCGTCCGGGTTGGCCTGGTGCCACTTCCAGGCCGTCGCAACGGTGTCCTCGATCGAGTTGTACTTCGGGACCCAGCCGAGGCGCGTCTTCAGCTTGGTGGGATCCGCCACGAGCGCGGGCGGATCACCCGGGCGCCGCGGCCCGATTTCGCGCGGCACCTTGCGCCCGGTCACCTTCTCGCAGGCCTCGATGATCTCGAACACCGACGCGCCCCGCCCGGTGCCCACGTTGAAGACCTCCGCGGTCTCGGGCGTGGTCGCCTGAATCGAGAGCAAGTGCGCCGAGGCGAGATCGTCGATGTGGATGTAGTCGCGGATGCACGTGCCGTCGGGCGTCGGGTAGTCCGTGCCGTAGACCTTCACGAGCTCGCGCTTGCCGAGCAGCGTCTCGAACACGATCGGGATCAGGTGCGTCTCGGGGTTGTGGTACTCGCCGAACTGCCCGTCCGGGGACGCGCCCGACGCGTTGAAGTAGCGGAGCAGCGTGAAGCCGAGGCCGTAGGCGTGGGCGAAATCGCGGATCATCCACTCCACCGCGAGCTTGGTGCGCGCGTAGGGGCTGAAGGGCTCCTGCGGCGTCTCTTCCGTCATCGGCACCTGGCGTGACATGCCGTAGGTGGCGCACGTGCTCGAGAACAACATGCGCTTCACGCCGGCGGCGCGCATCGCGTTCAGGAGGCTCAGGGTGCCGCCGATGTTGTTGCGGTAATGGTACTCGGGGTTCGTGACGGACTCCCCGACGTAGGTCGCGGCGGCGAAATGCATGACCGCCTCGGCGCGCATCTCCTTCAAGACCTCGGTCATCTTCGCCGTGTCGGCGATGTCGCCTTCTACCAGGCGGTGCGGACCCACCGCCTTCGGATGGCCTTCCACCAGGTTGTCGTACGCGACCACCTCGTGTCCTTGAGAGGCCAAGTGCCTGAGGCAGGCGCTCCCCACGTAGCCGGCGCCGCCGGTAATGCAGACTCTCATCACTCTTCTCCCTTGCTTTCCGTCTTCGGTGCGTCGAGCTCGGTGATGAGCTCCACCGCCGCCCAGAGGTCGTCCACTCGGTGGTCGACGGCCTCCGCGCCGTCCGCCACCTTCGAGCCGTAGCCCGTCTTGACCAGGATGGTCCCTTTGCAGCGGGCGTTCTTGCCCGCGAGCATGTCACTGATGGTGTCGCCCACCATCCACGACCGCTCCATGTCGAGATCGAGCTCGTTCGCCGCGCGGAGCAGCATGCCCGGACCCGGCTTGCGATCGGGGTGCTCGATCACGGTCTGCTCGTTCTCCTTCGGCGCCACGGGGCAGAAGTAGAGGCCGTCGAGCTTCGCGCCGTAAGCCTCGAGCTGGCGATCGAGCTCTCGGTGGATCTCCTGCAGCCCCTCCACGCTCAACATCCCGCGCCCGATGACCGACTGGTTCGTCACGAGCACGCAGGCGTAGCCTTGCTCGCGCAAGCGCCGGACGGCCTCCCCCGCCTTGGGATCGAGCTTCACCTCGCTCGGCTTCACCAGGTGATGCACGAGGTCGATCAGCGTGCCGTCTCGATCGAGGAACACCGCGGGCTTCTTCATGCTCGCTTCTCGAAGAAACGGGGCGCGTCGATCTGAGCTTGCTCGACCGCGGCGAGGTTACCCATGTCTCGGTGGTAGCCGTCGAAGCGGAAGCCGCGCATGCGACCAACGAAGGTCGGCAGGATGTCGAAGCCGATGTCGAACACGTTGCGATCGGCCATCTCGCGGTAGATGGCCGCGTCCACCACGTAGAGCCCGCCGTTCGCGAGATCGCTCTTCGGGTGCTCGGGCTTCTCGACGAACTCGACCACCCGATCTTCCGCGTCGAGCGCGGCGATGCCGCACTGCTTGGGGTAAGGAGTGTGGAAGAGCAGCATCGTCACCGGATCCGAGTGCGCGCGATGGAACGCTACCATTCGACCCAGATCCACGCTCGACAGGTTGTCGGCGTAGATGATGAGGATCTCCTCGGCCCCGTCGGCGAGCGCCCGGTTCGCGTGGACGGTCCCGGCCGAGCCCAGCAGCTTCGGTTCGTAACTCTCGTGGATGATGAGCGAGCGCTCGGCCCTCGCCTTCTCGAGGTGAGCGCGCATCACGCCCGGGAGGTGATGCGTGTTGAGCACCACCTCCGGGACGCCCGCGCGCTCGAGCGCGTCGAACCAGTAGTCGATGAGCGGCTTGCCCGCGATCGGCACCAGGCACTTCGGCATGGTGTCGGTGAGCGGCCGGAGGCGCGTGCCGAGGCCGGCGGCGAGGAGCAGGGCTTTGACGGGCGCTGGCATGACGCTATGGGGACCGGTGCTGTTCAGCGCGCGACGTCGCGGACCACGCCGAGCTTTTGCATGATGCGGTTGCTGTAGTCGAGGATGTCTTCCGCCACGCCCGCGCTCTCGAGCCAACCGCGGTAAGCCTCGACGCTCTCGTGGCAGGTGCGCTCCGGCTTCCAGCCGAGCGCCTTCAGCTTGCTCACGTCCGAGCAGATGTGACGCGTGTCGCCGTAACGGTACTTGCCGCTCGGCTTGGGCTCGTAGTCCTTCACGCCGAAGACCTCGGCCACGACGCGCGCGAACTCCGAGACCGTGACCGCCTTGTCGCCGCCGACGTTGAACATCTGGTAGTCGGCGCGCGAGTCCTTCAAGACCAGCAGGTTTGCCGCCACCACGTCCTTGATGTTGACGAAGTCGCGCACCTGCTTGCCGTCCTCGTAGATGACCGGGTCGCGCTTCAGGTGGAAGCTCAGGCAGAAGACGCGGCAGGCTCCGCTGTAAGCGTTGTAGAAGCTCTGGCGCGGCCCCTGCACGATCGAGTAGCGCATCGCGACGCTCGGGATCCCGTACTGGCGCCCGAGGTTCAGCGCGACGTTCTCCTCGGCGATCTTGCTCATGCCGTAGGTGTTTTGGGGGTTCGCCACGCGCTCGCTCGTGCGCTGCATCGTGAGCGGCCCCTCCTGCCCCGGCCCGGGCTGGATCTCCCACACCCCTCGAGCCAGCTGCGCGTCGGGTCGGAGCCCGGGGAGAACCTCTTTGCCGTTCGCGTCGAGGTAGAGCCCTTCGCCGAGCGCGGCCTGGCTGCTCGCGACGATCACCTTCTTCACCGGGAGCTTGTCGCGCACGATGAGCTCGTAAATCCGCGCGGTGGACGTGACGTTCACGTCGAAGAAGCGGCTGAAGGTCGGGAGGTAGTCCTGGAACGCGGCCAGGTGATACACCGCGTCGACGCCCTCGAGCGACTTCCGCAGCGTCGCCTCGTCCCGCACGTCACCGCGCACGAACTCGATGCGCGAATCGAGGTAGCTCGGCACCTGGCCGCCGCGGTGGACCGGCTCTTCCAGGCTGTCGAGGACTCGAACCTGGTGCCCCTCGGCGAGCAACGCGTCCGCCGTGTGCGATCCGATGAACCCTGCGCCTCCGGTGATGAGAACTTTCATGGTGTCGATCCTGGTCTTTCGTCTTTTTCTGGAGGCGCTCAGAACGCGTAGCGATCGCTGATGAAGATGACGCGGCTGCCGCGGCGATCGATCTGGAACGGGATCTCGCGAGGACGGCCGAGCGCCTCGCGGACGGCGTCCTTGCGATCCGGTTCGCACATGAGCAGGAGAAACCCGCCGCCGCCCGCCCCGCACAGCTTCCCGCCGAGGGCGCCCGCTCGGCGCCCCGCCTCGTACCACTCGTCGATGTGCGAGGAGGTGATGCCGAAGCCGAGCGAACGCTTGAGCAGCCAGCCCTCGTGGAGCAGCTTCGCGAACTCGTCGAGATCACCCTTACCGCTCAGCGTCGTGCGCATGGTCTGCGCCATGTCCCGCATCTCGCGCAAGACCGAGAAGCGGTCCTTCGTGCCCTCGCTCTGCGCCTTCAAGATCGAGTCGGCGTCACGCTGCTTGGCCGTGTAGAGCAAGATGGTGCGCTCCTCGAGCGCCCGCAGCACCTCGGGGCGACACGGCACGGGCTCGGTGTCCACGGTGTGGTCGGAGTTGAAGCGGAAGTAGTTCAAGCCGCCGAACGCCGCGGCGTACTGATCCTGGCGCCCGATCGGCTTCTTCAGGATGTCGATCTCGATCCGGCACGACTCCTCGGCGAGGCGAGAAGCGCTCGTCACCTGCCCCTTGTACGCGTAGAGGGCGTTCAGGAGCCCGACGGTGAGGCTGCTGCTCGAGCCCATGCCCGTGCCGGCCGGGACGTCACCGACGGTCGTGACCTCCACGTGCGGCCCGAGCTCCGTCATGCGCAGCGCCTCGCGCGCGATGGTGTGCTCGATGTCGTCGATCTTCTCGGCGATCTCCACGCGCGTGTACGCGATACGCGTGGTGCGCTCGAAGCGCGGGCTCACCGTGACGTACATGTGGTGGTTCACGGCGACCGACAGCACCGCGCCCGGCTCTTGCTCGTAGAAGGCCGGAAGATCGGTGCCGCCGCCAGCGAAGCTGACGCGATAAGGCGTCTGGGTGATGATCATGCGGACTCCAGGTAGGCGCGGAAGCGGTTCAACAGCGGCTCGAGGCAGTTCGAAAGATCGAACCGCTCGATCACGTGCTTGCGGCCTGCCTCGGCGAGGCGATCCGCGAGCTCGGGGTCGTCCTTGAGCTTGAGGAGCGCGTCCGCGAGCTGCTCGGCGTTCTTGGGGTCGACCAAGAGCCCGGTCTCCGAATCTACGAGGAGATCCGGAATACCCACGAGCCGCGTCGAGATGGCAGGCAAGCCGCACGCCATAGCCTCCATCAGCATCTGCGGCAAGCCGTCGACGTCGTTGTCCGACGCCCAGACGCACGGCAGGCAATAAACGTCGCCGCTGTGCATGAACTCGGGAATGTCCTCCTGCTTGAGCGGCTTACCGGTCAGCTCGATGCGGGATTCGAGCCCTTCCCGCTTGATCTGGGCTCGGAGGGACTCTTCGAGCGGACCGCTCCCCGCGATCACGCATTCGAAATCCACGCCGCGATCAGCGAGCAGGCGGCACGCCTTGATCAGCCAGAAAAAGCCCTTCTTCTCGACGAGCCGGCCGGAAGACAGGATCCGGAAGCGCTGACCAGGCTTCCGCTCACGCGGCTTCGGGAAGAAGTGCGAGGTATCGATGCCGCAGTAAGCAATGTGGAGTCGCTGCGGATCCGCGCCGTGCTCGAGATAAAATTCGCGGTGGAAGTTCGAGATGCAGACGATGAATTCGGCGCGCTTGATCTTGTCCTCGAGCGCGGAGCGATCTCGGAACAGGTCGGCTGCGTGACCGGTAAAGCTGAAGGGCACTCCCAACAGCCAGGCCCCGTACATGGCTAGGGTTCCACCGGAGTGGATCCACTGAGAGTGAATCAACTTCACGTCCTCGGAGCGCATCTTTTCTGCCCAGTTGCAGGCGGCGTAAAAGTGCCAGAGCCCCACGGCGCGGGCGCGGAGACTTTCGCGGGGCCCGGTGGCGGCGTTCCAGAGCGCTTCGGCGAAGCGCTTCTTGAAGCGGAGTGGAGCGAGGGTGAACGATTTGACGCCGTCGAAGAGGGGCAGCGGGTAGACCTCCCGCGTCTGCCGATCCACCGCGGCGACGTCCTCCGAGGAGAAAAACGTGCTCTTCGGGCGCGCGAGGGCGTGCAGCACGAAATTGATGCCCGCCTTGTTGAGTACCCTGAGCTCGTTGCCTACCCAGGCGTTCCCCACGCCGTTGGTCGTCATGTAGTGGATCATCGAAACGTCCTGCTTTAAGCGGGCGAGTATAGGCGTAGGCCTACGCAGAGCAAGCGGGCGCACCGGGCGAGCGCGCGACCGATGACGTGGTTTCAAAGGAGCGCTCGTGAGCGAGGCGAAAAGCAAACACTGTGGCACGGCTCGATTCGGGAGGATCCGCGTCGCCCTCCGTCGCGAGGGGCTCGGGGACGTTTCCCACCCGTGACGGAAAGCGGAGCCGAGAGAGGCTCGTCCGGACGAGAACCTTGACGCCGGGCGTCGCGTCAAAGACTATCGAAGGGGCGTCCGTCGCCTTCGGACACCGCTTTTCGAGAGTCCAAGAGCGTCATGGATCAAGAACCCGATTTCAGCGAGTTCGTCGTCTCGTACTACGAGCGCTTCGCGACGGTGCTCCGAACCTTCGACAAGGGCCCGCTCGCGGACGTGCTCGCCGTCTTCGACCGCGTGAGCGCCGCTGGTGGAACCGTTTTCATGGCCGGGAACGGGGGCAGCGCCGCCATCGCCGACCACAGCGTGTGTGACACCTCGAAGGGCACGCACCTCGACGGCGTGCCGCCGATTCGAGCGATCTCCCTCGCCTCGAACGGCCCGCTCATCACGGCGCTCGCCAACGACATCTCCTACGACAAGGTGTTTTCGGAGCAGCTCAAGTACTACCTGACGCCGAACGACGCGGTGCTGCTCGTGAGCTCGAGTGGAAATTCACCCAACGTGGTCGAGGCTTGTCGTTACGCGAACGAGCGCGACGTCCCGACCATCGCGTTCGTGGGGTTCAAGGGCGGAAAGCTCGCCGAGCTCGCCAAGCACGTCGTGCACATTCCGGTGGAGAACTACGGCATCGTCGAGGACGCTCACCAGAGCCTGATCCACGTGCTCACGCAGTACCTCCGCGCCCGGAACGCGCACCGGGTTCCTCGCTAGGCGAAAGGTGGACTCCCCGAGCACGAACGAGCCCTCCGCCGAGGCGGTCGGCGTCGTCACCATCGGCCGCAACGAGGGCGAACGCCTGAAACGCTGCCTCACCTCGCTCATCGAGCAGGGTGCGGGCCCCATCGTTTACGTCGACTCCGGCTCGACCGACGGCAGCGTGGAATTCGCGAAGTCGCTCGGCATCGACGTCGTGAACCTCGACATGTCACGCCCGTTCACCATGCCGCGCGGCAGGAACGCGGGCTTCGAGCGGCTGATGGCGCTCCACCCCGCCCTCCGTCGAGTGCAGTTCGTCGACGGAGATTGCGAGGTCGATCCGAACTGGATCGAGCGGGCCAAGGCGGCTCTCGAGTCGCGCGAAGACGTCGCGGTCGTGTGTGGATTCCGTCGCGAGCGCCACCCGGAGGCCTCCGTCTACAACCGCCTGACCGATCTCGAATGGCAGGGTCCCGTCGGCGAAATCAAGGCCTGCGGCGGCGACGCCCTGTACCGCACCGACGTCTTTCGAGACGTGGGCGGTTTCAACGCGGCGATGATCGCCGGAGAAGAACCGGAGCTCTGCGTCCGCATCCGGCGCGCGGGGTTCGTCGTGCTCCGCATCGACGCGAAGATGACGCTTCACGACGCCAACATCACGAAGTTCTCCCAGTGGTGGAAGCGCACGATCCGCTCCGGGCATGCGAGCGCCGAGGGCATGGCGCTCCACGGTTTCACCCCCGAGCGACACAAGGTCAAAGAGACCCTGAGCGCGCTCGTGCACGGCCTCGTCGTCCCTGCCCTCGCGGTGGGGGCTGTCGCGACGCTCGGTACGGGCGCCGCGACGTCGTCCCCCGTGCTCGTGGTCATCGGCGGCGGCGGCCTGGGCGTGCTCACCGCGCTCGAGCTCCGCCAGGCGCTGCGCATCTACCAGTCGCGCCGCGAGCGCGGTGACTCGGCGTCCGACGCGCGGCTCTACACGGCGTTCTGCATGCTCGGCAAGGTGCCGGAGGCGATCGGCGTCCTCACCTACGCCGCCAATCGCTTGCGAGGGCGCAGGGCCGGCATCATCGAGTACAAGACCGCCGCTGCGCCGGCCGTCGCGAAATAGCCTACCGTCGACTCAGAGGTCGATGGGATCGAGCGTCAGCACCAAGTTGACGTAGGCGACCCAGCGCAAACCGTCGGGGGCGGCGGCCGCGGCGGGCGTGGTCGGGTCGCTGATGGTCTGATACTGCGCGCGGTACCCGAACCCCAACCCGAGCTCGTCCACGATCGCGTAGCGCGCCCCGATTTCACCGCTCGTGAGGACCACCGAGTCGCCTGCCGTGCCGCTGTCGCCGATGGAGCGCGTGTGACCGATGAGCCCCTGGAAGGTCCAGTCGG